>CACZYY010000022.1 GCA_902785455.1 uncultured Spirochaetaceae bacterium | reverse complement strand
AAAGATGTAAAAATCCTCAGTACAAGAAAAGGGCTTGTTCCAGTGCGTTTTGAATGGAAAACCTCGGATGGCGCGGGTGTTACGATTCAAACTTCATATTCGCGTGATTTTACTAAAATTGTTACAAGCAACGAAATTTCAAATTCTTCAAGCGCGGAAGTGCGTGTGCCGGGCGGAATTGTGTTCTGGCGGGTTTTCTCAGAAAAAACAAAGTCTTCTCCAATCACAGGAAGAATTACGGTTGAAAATGTAGATGCAATCGAAGGAATTTCTCCGGCAAGTTCGGCTTCATTCCGCTACAGAAATGCGCCTCCACGAATTTCATTCAGATGGAGTGGCAATGAATATGCCGAGCATTACAGACTTTTGGTTTCTTCAACGGCTGACATGCGTTCAATCGTTTCGGATACAGAAGTTTCAGGCAATTTCATCGCATTGGATTCGCTTGAAGACGGCGATTACTGGTGGCAAGTCACACCATATTATTCAATCAACAATTTGGGTTACACAGGCGGAAGCCAGGCGATTCCGTTTAAAATCACAAAAAGTCAGCAGATTCGCAGGCCAGAACTTGCAGCCCCGGCCAATAATACGCAGATTTTCTACAAAAAAAATATTCCTGCAAATTTCATCTGGAAAAGCGAGCTGAAAGATTCGACTTACGAGCTTTCGATTGCCCGTGATTATGATTTTACGGACATCGTTTATTCAGCCGAAACTTCTGACACAAGACTCGTGCGTGAATTTACGCCAGAGGAACTTGGTGACGGCACATATTATTGGAAGATTTTGCGAAAATCGGATGATACCGGGGACAAAAATCCTGAGTCTGAAATCCGCTCTTTCCGCGTGGCCCGGTATATTCCTCAGGACAACAAGCTGCTTTATCCGCCGGAAAATGTTTTGATTGAGGGCGCAAAAATCACCAGCACGGCCTTTATGTGGAAACTTTCGGACGAGTATTCTTCAAAATCAAATGCTTCCGTTCTTCAAATTTCTACAACTCCGGGATTCACGACAATTCAGATAGAGAGAACGACATCGGCATCAGTTTTGGACAATATGAACCTGCCTTCCGGAAATTACTGGTGGCGAGTCGGCGTACGTGATGAAAATGGCGGGCTTACAGGCCTCACTCCGAGCAGGGCTTTCACGGTTCTTTCAGAGCTGAAACCGCCGGAAATCCTTTCTCCTGCGCAAAATCAAGAACTCATGATTTACAATTTTGCTCCTGTTGTTGTCTCATGGAAGGAAGTGCCTGACGCTGAGTATTATACAGTCAAAATTTGTGATTCAAAGGGCAATCTCATAAAGCAAAAAGAATCTGTGCGCGAAACAATGGCTCAGTTCGTTCTTGATGGCGGCACTTATACCTGCTTTGTTCAGGCAATTGCAACTCCAACAAGAATTTCAGCAGTCAACGAAAGAACTTTCTCAGTGCGCTCTCCTTCATCGGTTCTCGCTCAGTCACCTTCTGACGGCACAAGAATTGCAGGTCTCACCGCGCTCAGAAATCCCGTGATTTTCAGCTGGATTCCTGGAAAAGACAAGGCAAACGGCTATAAATTCATTCTTTCAAAATTGCAAAAAGACGGCTCTTATAAAGTGGTGAACACAATCGACACTACGAAAAATACGCTTTCACTGAACAGACTCACGGAAGGCACTTATTCATGGAAAATTGCCGCAAGCACGATGACCGGAATTCCTCTCGATTCAAAGACTCGTCATTTTGTGATTGAAACGACTCCGGGATTAGCAAGTCCTTATCTTACAGCTCCCGGACGCAATTTTGTGATAGACGGAGCTTATCTTAAAAAGAATCGTGCGATAGAATTTGCATGGAAAGAAGTGACAGGTGCAACGGCTTACAATTTTGTTCTATATAAACTTGATTCTGCTGGCAGACGAAAACTTATCTACAGCGAAAAAAACACGAAGGCTTCAAACGTCAGAATCAAGGATTTGTCGATTTTTGATGTCGGCAATTTTGAATGGGCGGTAACTCCTTATTCATATGCAAAAGACGGTTATCTGGAGCAAAAAGGAACGGCATCAGTCGGCGTGTTCAGGATTGATTTTGCCGCACCGACCAAAGTTGAGGGCGTTCAGCCGGGGAAAATGTATGGAAATTAAGATTCACCCATTGTCGCGCCTTGTTTTTGGAATTATTCTTCTCGTTTTGGCTTTTCCGCTTTTTGCCGATGATTCGTTCCCGCAGAAAATTGAATGGAAATCGAACGCAAATGCCCTGGAATACAAAGTTGAGCTTCAGAATCTTTCTACCGGCAAAACTCAGTCGATTACGACAGAAAAAACTTCCACGGAACTTTCTCTTCCGCCAGCCCGCTACCGTTATCGGGTTCATGCCTACGATTTTTTGGGAAAAGAAGCGGGCGTTTCTTCATGGACGAATTTTGAAGTCTTTAAGGCAAGCAAGCCAAAAATCAATAAAATAGAAAGAAAATTGCAGGTTCCAAAAGACGGAGGTTCAATTGGAATTTCTGTAGACATTGCTGACGTGAACAAAAATTCAAAATTCGAGCTGGTGAATGAATCCTTGAACGGAATTATCAGCGCGTCGGATAAAATGAACATGGGGCAGAGCAGTTCTGAAACTGACAGCATTTCTCATCTTGATTTTAAGAACGTGCCTCCTGGAAACTGGCGTCTTCGAGTCACAAATCCAAGCGGACTTTCTTCGCTCTCTGATATAATCGTTGTCGATGGCGAAAAAATGTTCACCGATGTTGAGGTTGCCCTGATTCGTGATGAAGCTGTAAATGAAGCCGTAAAGGAAACTGAGGAAAAACTTCGCAAAGAGATGAATGAAAAACTTTCCTCAGAGATTGAAAAAGCAATCGCCGAGCATGATTTGAAAAAAGAACGTGCAGAGGCAGACCGAATTGAAGCAGAAAAGCGGGCCGAAGAAGAGCGGCTTGAGGCAGAACGGAAGGCAGAAGAGGAAGCGAGACTTGCGGAAATAGCCAGAATCGAGGAAGAAAAGCGCGCGAAAGAAGAGGCAAAGCGTGCAAAGAAAGAAGAAAAACTCCGTCGTAAGCTGGAACGAAAAAAACTCGGCTACCAGTGGAAAGATTTTATAATTGAGGGCGGAGCTGGCGTTACGAATCGGCTTTATGATGATTCTTTTAAAGAGGCGTATGATGAACCTCTTGCCACAGCCCTGAATATCCGTGCGATGTATCTTCCAAAAAAGACCACTTCTGCGAAATTCGGAATGGAAGTCTGCTATTTCGGGCAAAAATTTACACATGAGACGAATTTTTTGAATGCCGAGTTGATTTCTAATGTGTTTGATGCGAAAATTGTATGGCAGCAAAATCTTATGCCTGCTATATATTTGCAGTTGAAAGGCGGGGCGGGAATAAATATGCTCAAAAAAAGCATTTCTTATTCTTCGTCATATACGGCAAGAACGGCTTCAGAAGACACAACGTATTTTTATCCGCTTGTGGCAGGAAACTTGTCAATTTTCTGTAATCCGTTAAAATTCCTTGTGTTTGAAGCTGGAGCTGATTTCAGTCATGTTTTCGGTGGTTCTTTTACTTTGGGAATGCTTACACCGTATGCTTGCGCTGGAATAAGATTTTAATAAAATTTAGAATAATAAAAGGGGGGCGGAAGATGAAAGGCGCGCGAGCCAGAAAAATCTCAATTTTTTCTCTGATTTTAATTCTTTCCGCACTCTTCATGTCCTGTGAGAATGAAACTGACTTCGCTGAGGATGTCGAGAACGATTACAGCTCAAAATTCACGTTCTATTCTTCAGATCCGGATGAAGGAAAAGTCGTTTCAGTTGACATGACCTTTCCGATTGGCAAAACAGTTTCTCAAAAAGATTTTCCGAATGAAAAATCATCAGGCTTTGTCGGCTGCAAAAACGGCTATAAAATCAAAGGCTGGACATATTTAAAAAATCCGGCGACTGGCAAAAAGGACTTTACAGAATCAGAAGAAAAATACGAACTGAATCCCGACGGAACTGTAAAAAAAATGGTCGTTCTTTCTGTTCCGGCGGCATTTATCGTCAACGACTGGGAGCCTATAAAATATTCGGTCACATTTTACGGAAATGGCGGCACTGACAGCGCAGGTAAAAAAGAACTGACTCAGGAAAACTTCGTTTACGATGAAGCAAATGTGCTGAACAAAAATCCTTTCAGTTATCAAAAAAATTCGTTTTCGGGCTGGGGCACAAGTCCGGATCAAGACCCAAAGTTTCCGACATATTTTAATGGAGAAGATGTTTGCAATCTCACGTCCGAAGATGGCGGAAACATAAAGCTATATGCTTTGTGGCTCAAAAATGTAATCAACTTTTCTTTTGATGCGGGCGAAGGAACTGGTATGTTGCCAAAAATGAAGATTGCACTCGGCTCCGCTTTGCCGGATTACGAACATCTTGTTGCGGCTTTCACCCCACCAGAAGGCAAGAAAATTAGCGGTTATCAGCCTTATTTCACCGATGGCTCAGAAAGAAAGATTTATATAGGATTTTATGAGCCGGGGCATGTCTTTACGGCCGAAGATTATCCTTATGAAGACCAGACTCTTGAAATTCAATATTATTGGATTCCGTATTTCGTGCAGTTTCACAGCAATATTCCAGATGAAAGCGAGTCAGTTTTTAGTCAGTCTTTTGAATGGGGGCAGGCACAAGCTCTCCTTGAAAATCCATTCTCACGCTGGGGATTTGAATTTACCGGCTGGAACACAAAGCCGGACGGAAGCGGAACAAGCTATACGGACGGGCAAATTCTTTCTGAAAAACTTGCAGAAAATACGACAATCGAACTTTATGCTCAGTGGAAAGAACTCGTGCGAAAAGTCACATTTATGGCGAACGGCGGAACTGGCACGATGGAAGAACAGGAATTCCGGGGCAGGGATCTTCCAAAATCTTTGAGCGAAAATCAATTCCTGCGCGAAGGCTATTCTTTCACAGGCTGGAACACCCAACCCGATGGAAGTGGAACAAGTTATATGCCCGAAGAAGAAATTAACGGCGGAAACTGGTTCAGCGAGGACAAAATCCTCTACGCGATGTGGAATATTATTTATTATCCTGTTGATTTTGACACGGCGGACGGAACTCCAATCGAAACCCAGTGGATCCCACATAATGAGACCGCGACAGAACCCGAAAGTCCGAGCAGACTGGGCTATACTTTTGGCGGATGGTTCACGGATTCTGAATATACCGAGCCATTTGATTTCTCAACTCCAATAAAACAGGGCACTATTGTTTGGGCATACTGGAACGTCGAGAGCAGGGTTGTTAATTTTGATTTGAATGAAGGTGATGACGAGCCGTTCGCAAGCGTTACGATTACGTTTGAGGATTTGCCATATTATCCATACAGCACACCTTCTCGTACAGGATATTTCTTTACACACTGGTCGCCGGACACTCTTACACCGGATAACTGGTCAACCGAAGAAATTACAATGATTGCAAACTGGAAAGCTCGTGGAAGTATCGTTGGTAATCTTCCATACGGAGTTGATGTAGAATTCACCCCGGAAGGAATGATTTTCGTGGCATTAGATGGATTTGAAACCTACGACTGGATGATTGACGGTGCAAAGCAAACCGAAACAGGCAACCGTCTGACAGTAAAATACGCCGACTACACAGATTTAAAAATTCATCAGGTTCTCGTAATTGGAAACCCATTTTACGAAGAAGACGACAGCCTGGCCGCAATATTCAAATTCAGGGTCCAGAACTAACAGGAGAAGATTATGCAAGTAAGAAAATTTTGCGTGATGCTCATGGTTCTGGCTACGGTGCTTTGCGGAGCGTGGGGAGCGGATAGTGGTGATTTCCGGTGGGGAACTAATGCCAGTGGTGAGTGGAATACTGATTCGAATTGGACTTATAAGAATCTTATTAATAATTGGCCTCAGGCTAGCAATGATTATCCAGGTAAAGATGGTAAAAATGCAGACAATAATTTTAATGACGAAGTTTATCTTAATACAACTTCCTTTGCTACGAATAGTAATATTGTAATAAAACTTGTAAGTGATATAAGCATAGCAAATTTATATCTTGAGACAAGTTCAAGTTTTTCGAATATTACTATTGATTTGAACGGTTTCAATTTGACGGTTTCAAACAATATTTATATTGGCAATAAAGATCAAAGTTCCTCTGATAAAGTTATTTTTACGATAACTGGAGCAGGAACACTTTCAGCTGATGCTGTTCATGTTGCATCAAGTTCTACACAGTCTTCTGTAAGAATTGAAAATCAAGCTACTTGTACTATTATTAACAGTGTAAATAACAGTTCAGCGAGTCAAGCGGGAAAATTCACCGTAACTGGTGATGGAACAGGTTTCCTTAATGTTCCTGCGTATACTGCAAGTTTAACATTTGCAACAGTTGATTCTACTCTCGTAAATGTCAATGGCAGCACCGTTCCCACTCCTGTTGATACTGACATTTACTACTGGACAGGCAGGGCAGGCGACAACAACTGGACGACCAGCACGAACTGGGCACCACCCCCAGACGGAACCGGCCGAACCGGCCTGGTCACTCCTGGAACTTACCCGGGACATGCGGATAAGGAAACAGCGGTGTTTGGTGAAAATGTAAGCGAAATAAAAGATTTTCAGATTGGAAGTGAATCAGAAAACTGGACAATATATTTACAAAACAATGCTGAATCTACTGATTATAAAGGTGTTAGGATAACTTCCATTACGCATAATAATGAACAAATTGTAATTAATGAAAACAGCAAAGGTGCATTTTGGTTTAATTGTGCGAATGAAAGTAAAGTAGGTTCTATTCATGTAAAGAATGGAGGGGTAAGGTTTCAAACAGGCAGTCTAATTATAGAGGGAGATTTACAAATTGAAACTGGAGTTGATGTAGTATCATGGAATACTTTTTCTATTGATGGAAAATTTATAAATAATGGTATAATTTCTTTTTTGGGCGGAAACACTTATAAACTTTCTAGAAATTGTGTAAATAGCGGAAAAATAAACCTGGGAAATTTTAACCTTGAACTCAACGGTGGATATTCCGGCACAGGAACTTTGTCTGTTTCCTCTGGCACAATCACTTTTGGCACAAACACTACAAACATGGTTTCAAATCTTGCTGTCTCAGATACAGGCAAAATCAAAAATCTTTCTTCTTCTCCTGTTTATTTTGATACAATCGATTGCGGCTCAGAAAATGTAAGGTTCGAAGGAAACTTTACGGCAGCAACAGGTTTTAATTTCAAGGCTTCTTCGAAAGACACTTATTTTATCAACGGTGACGTTAATTTTTCTGCAAGTTCTGCAGGCTTTAACGCGAACAACGGCACAATCTATTTCTATAATACAAATACAGATATAAATTCAGAAAAAACTTTCACCACAAATGTGGCTCCCATAACAGCAAATAAGATTTACTATGGTGGAAATACAAAAATCAATCTTCTTGGAAAACTGACGGCTGCCGAAGTAAATCACGATTCAAAAGAAATTGCGGAATTTATTCTTGGAGCAGGCACTACTTCCACAATTACTGGAACAGGTTCACTTGAAACAGGTCACATGGAGTTTATCCGATCTAATCAGGCTGATTCTTCCTTGATTGACGAAATTGTCATTGATGCGGACGTAACCTGCAGCGGAAGTGACGGATTGATGATTCAAAAACCTGGAACGAAAGTCAAAATAGAAAAAAAAGCACTTGCTGCCGACTATCATGGATTTGACCCTGAAAATGGTGTTGAGGTTACAGCCGAGCTTGTAGTGGACGATGAACTTGAAGTTGCAGGCAATTTGGGAATTGGCCAGACTTCGCCCCATGAAGCTTTGCTCACGGTCAATTCCAGCGGAAAACTCACCGTCCGCGGTAATATTGCTTATGCATCAAAATTCACCAATAATGGCACTGTAGATGTAACTGGCTCCATTACAGGCGTAAAGGCTCTTGAAAACCAGTCGGGAACAGTCACTGTCAGTGGTAATATTGCTTCTGCTTCAGAATTCATAAATAATGGCACTGTAAAAGTAGACGGCTCCATTACAGATGTAACATCTCTCAAAAATCAGGCGGGAACAGTCACTGTCGGGGATTCAATTTCAGGTATTTCAATTCTTAATAATTCCGAAGATGCTGAACTTAACGTAACAAGCAGAATTTCCGCGGGCACAATCGTTAACAGCGGAACAGTAAAAACTTCAGAACTGAATGTGTCTGGAAGCATTGATTCCAGTTCAGATTCTTTGCTTGAATTTACTGGTGACGGTTCAATTTCAATTTCTCCAATGGCTTCTACCAATATAGTGACTAATGTAAAAGTCGATTCCGGGAAAACTCTGTCAATCGCAAGCAACAATGTCGTAATTTCCGGCAATTTTGAGAATAACGGCACTGTTGACGCAGGTTCTTTTCCGCTTACGCTAAAGGGCACGGACGGCAATCTATCCCAAATCACAGGAACCGGCACCTTCATCGTGGCGAAGGATAATTTTTCTGGCGAATATCTTTCAATCGGAGACAGTGTCACCATAAAAGAGCCGGCTGCGGCTGGCGTGGTTTATGGTTCGCACAAAGCATACGCTGCTCCTGACAAAACCAGTCTTCCTGCCGTTTCCACAAGTCCTGAGCAGAACGCTTACATTTCGCTTTTCAAAAACGGCTGGGATTTAGGCTATGAATTTACTTACACCTGGAAGGGAACTACTCAGGCCTGGTCCACGGCTACAAACTGGGAGCCTGAGCTTGTGCCTGGAATCTCAGCAAACAACACGGCCGGGGCCAAAGTCCTGATTCCTGACGGCGTTGGTAAATGGCCGCAGATTTATACTGCGCAGATAAATCTCAGTTCCCTTACAATCGGCACTTCAACTTCTTCTGACGCAAAAATCATCATCAATGTGGACGGAAGCGGCTCTTCTGGTGGCGGTAATCTGAATATCGAAAATACTGATGCAACGCTTCCTTTGCTCACAAACTACGGTACAATCGAATACAAGGGAGCAAGCAGAATCACAAATGGCACAGAGCCGCTCAATGATGCCCTTCATGGCGGTACCGTGGAATATTCAGGCACAAATCAGACCGTCACTCAGTTTTCTTTAACAGGTCCAAGCTACGCAAATCTCACAATTTCTGAAACAGGAGCACAGATTGACTCTGACCTGGAGATTGCAGGTCTTTTGACTGTAGGGGCTGGGAAAGACGTTGCTCTTGCCGCAGATAAAACTCTTTCTTTGGGCGGAAATCTTCTTGTAAACGGTTCCCTTTCTTGTGGGGACGGAAGTACCGTGCTTTTTAATGGTGCCGCGTCGCCACAGACCGTTACTGCTTCATCGGCGGCTTCGGCTTCACTTCAATTTGCAAACGTTGAAATTGCTCCTTCTGCTTCGGTGACTACAGCAAGTTCTTTTACGGTCACAGAAAACTGGACTAACGGCAATGCTGCAGGGAACGGATTCACTGCAACTCTCGGCTCAATCACATTTTCCGGGGATGCGGTGGTGCGCGGGCAGAACACATTTTATGAAGCGACTTTCTCAAAAGCAGGCGGAAACATTGAAATTTCTGAATCAAACACATTCAATTCTCTCAATTTTACAGGAAGCGGACTGACTGCAAAATTTGCCGCCGGTAAAACTCAGATTGTAACTTCATCCATTTCCTCAAAAGGTGCTGACGGCTCTGAAATCACGCTCACGACAGCTTCTTCTTCACCAAGCGAAAGTGACAGGACAAGCTGGTGGATTTTGGACCTTCCTTCCGGCGTGGGCACGGCAATTCTTGCTGACGATTTTAAATATACAAAGATTTCTTATTCTGAATCCAAAAATGTGATTGCTCATGCATGGGCAGATTCAGTTGCCGAGGACGTAGCTGATTCTACCATAAACTGGTTTATTTCGGATTATTACTGGCTGGGCGGAACAGATTCTTCATGGGCAAGTGCCGGTAACTGGTCATTTAAAATTTCGGGCTCTTATGTCGCGGCCGGGAAAGCTCCAAACTACACAAACGGAAGAAATTCCATCTTTATTGACACGGCGGCCGGCGGAAACAATCTTATTCTTGAAGATGACATTTCCGTAAAGTCAATTTCTGTCCTTAATGGCAAAACCATTGACTTAAAAGGCTTTACCGTAACTTGTGACGACTCTGATTCTTCCACAAATGATTTTGAAAATAACGGAACTGTAAGACTTTGGGGCGTCGCTTCCCAGATAAGTTCCAGCGTTTTAAACGGAAGTGGCAGTACTGTCGAATATTACAATGACTCTGGAACTCCGGCTCCCCTTGTTCTTTCCTGGGGACAATCTTACGAAAACCTTATTTTTGCTGACGGAGCTGGCGGAGCCATAACAGCGCCGGTCACAGTTTCTGGCAATCTGAAAATCCTCAACGGCACTGGAAACGAACTTAAACTTACTGGAGCCAATGTCTTTTTAAATCCTGTAACAATCGGCGATTCTGCCAATTCCCTTTCCGGGGGCAAAATCACCCTCAATAGTGACGTAAATTTGCAGCTTGCAGCCGTTATTTGCGATTCTCTCGAAGTTCAATCTTCCGTGACTTTTACTAAAAATGTCGATTCTCCTGTTACTTTCACGGGTTCTGGTGCTCAAATCAACGGTAACGGAAAGACTTTCTCAAATGCTGTAACTTTCTCAGGCCCTTCTGCCACACTGAACGACAACAACACTTTCTCTGGAGACGGGACAACTCTTTCCGGCGACAACACCTTCAACTCAGACGTAACTTTTACAGCGAGCACTTCAGTTGCAGGGAGCAACAACTTCAACGGTAACGTAACTTGCACAATCGGCGGTGTCACACTCACTTTTGCGGACGGCTCGGTTCAGACGATTGCAGATTCAGCCGCTGCAAAACTTGTGCTAAATGGCAACGAGACTTCTCGTGTTACGCTTTCGGGCAATGCAACAATTGTTGTGCCCAAGACTTATTTTGAAGGCGAATATCTTTCAATTCCTTCGAATCTTGTGATAACATCAGACGCTTCTTCTTCACAAGTCGACTACGGTGCATATTCTGTACTAAAGTCTGTTCCGTCTGAGCCATCTTCTCCAAATGAACAAGACGCTTACATTACGCTTTTCAAAAATGGCTGGGATTTGGGCTATACTTTCAGTTATGTTTGGACTGGCGACACGGATTCTTCTTGGAGCGAAAAAGATAACTGGAATATCGGCATCGTTCCCGGAATTCAATCTTCTGGCGTAATTTCTGGAATGTCTGGAAAAACTACCGGGGCGAAGGTCTCAATCCCTGACGGACTTTCAAATTACCCGGAAGTCGATGTGACAGGCGGAGTCAGCGTACAATCTCTTGAAATCGGTTCTTCTGAGGAAAATTCTCACAATTCTTCTATTAAATTGTCTTCAAATCCTGTTTCGGTGACTGAAAGACCTTTGCTTACAAACTTCGGTACGATTGAATACACCGGCACGGCTCGAATCACAAACGGCGCGACTACTCCTTTGCCGATCAATGATGCGGCTAATAACGGAACTGTTTTGTATTCCGGCTGCACTCAGGCTTCACCTTTGGAAATTTCAACTTCTGCTTCTTCCGGGGCAGCTGAGGCAGATTACGCAAATCTTGTGATTAAGGGAATTGTCTCAAATCCTTCTCCTGTCACAGTCTCTGGCACGACTTTGATTGAACTTGCGCCCACGGCGGAAATCAGCCTTGTTTCTGCAAACACATTCTCCGGCCCTGTCACGATAAAAAGCGGAAAATCAATCGCTCTTATTGGCGCGAACATTTTTGATGGCGGTGTCATTGTTGATGCCGCTGATTCTTCTGTTTCTTTGTCTTGCGGCCAGAATTTCAATCTTGGAAACTCAGCGACAATCACAAAATGTAAGGACCTCACTCTTTCTTCTCCAGCAGGAATTTCAATTTCGGCTCAAAACGAAATAAATCTTTCGGGTGCATTGAGCCTGAAGGCTAACACAACGCTTTCTCTTGGTTCAAAAAATCTAACTTTTGCCTCTTATTCTTGCGCAGTCGATAAATCTGACACAATCGAAGCAAATTCCGATGGCTCACTCACGCAAACTGGCGCAACTTCTTCAACAATCGGAAAGCTGAATCTCACTTCAGGCTCTTCACCATATTCTTTGAATGGCGGAACTGGCGGACTTGTAATAAATTCAGCCGACTACGGCTCTTCTTCAATCATCACTAGCGGCAACGTCACTCTTGCGGGAACAACTTCACCTGACAAAATCGACGTCCTTAAAATCTCCGCCGGAAAGACAATTCTTAGCGGCGACAATTTTGTATCATCTGTCGAAATCGATTCTGGTGCTGTCTTGCAAACTGGCACCGCTTCTGCAAGCACGGTTCATCTTTCTGTGAACGGCGACTGGACAAACAATGAGGGCGAATCAGGCTTTGTCGCAAATTCTGGAACCGTTGAATTCACTAGCAGCGCGACAATTTCCGGCAACAATTCTTTCAATAAGGCTGTCTTTGATGAAGATATGCTCTTTGGCGGAAGCAACTCCTTCTCTGAGTTTGTCTGTGAGTCTGCGGGAAAATCGCTCACTTTTGCAGCTGGCTCAAATCAGACTGTCACAAAACTCACAATCCGTGGAACAGAAAACGGCAAAATCAACCTGACTGGAAGCGGTGAATGGAAAATCACACCTCTCAATCACGCGCAAATTTCAATCGCACACGCAATTATCACAAATTCAAAAAATACCGACTCAGAACCAATCATCGTTTATGCAAAAAACGGTTACAACACAGACGGAACTGGCAATACCAACTGGATTTTTGCGGGGCATAAATATATTTGGACTGGAGCGGCTTCAACAGACTGGGACACAACTTCAAACTGGAGCCCGGCGTCCGTTCCACGGGAATACGCTGATGTCGAAATTCCGGGCGGTAAAACAAATTATCCAAAGCTGACTCAAGATTTGAACCTCAAAAATGATGAAAAGATTTTCGTTGTCGATACGAATGGTGACGGAATCAACGAAAACGAGAGCGTTACAAGTTCTGTCGCAATTGATTCCGGTGCTGTCTTTGATTTTGCGGGCAACAATCTTACTGTGAACGCACTTTCAAGTGAAGGCCGAATTCGCGTGCTTGGTACAGAAATTATTGCGGCGGCGGGCGATTCTGGCATCAAAAATCTTCCGCTGGATTCTTCTTCCGTGCTCACAGGTGTAATCGAATATTACGGCGATTTTGGAACGCGCGAAACTCCGAACTTTGGCGACAAATTCTCCCTTCTTGAATTTACAGCAGGTTCGAGCGGTGAGATTTCCGGCTCAATTTCTGTCACTGGAAAGACTTTGATTTCAAACGGAGCTGGGACGGCACTTTCTCTCAGTGGCGACAATACTTTTACGGGTGACGTAAAAATCACTTCGGCTGGAAACATTGTGCTGAAAGGCAAAAAAGATGATTCAAATCCTCTGGCTTTGCTTGGCGATGTGGACTGTTCAAAATTGAATCTCAAAAGTGACGTTGTTCTCAACGGAAATGTCACAACGACAGATTCACAAGATTTTGAGGGAAAAGTCTTCATTAATAGCGGAATTATTTTCAATGCAGGCTCTTCTCTTGTCTCATTTGGTGCGGACATTCTGAGCAAAAGCGAAAATTCTGCAATCACACTAGAAAGTGAAGTCAGCTTGGGCGGGAACGTTACGACTGCCCATTCCCAGACTTTCAAAAAGAACATGACTTTGCTTTCTGACGTAATTTTTACGGCTGGCACTGGCATAAAATTCGATTCAGCTTCGGAACTTAGCATCACTTCGGATAAATCTGCAAAATTTAAGAGCCCTGTTACCTCAAATTGTGACCTTGCAATCACCGTGCCGACAGTTGATTTTGATTTAAATGCATCGTTCAAGAACACTGAAAGCACAAATTCTCTTTCTTTGAAGACTGGAACTTCTCTTTCATTTAAGAATGCGGCTTTCGAGGCCGGAAAATTGATTGTAGAAGAAGGCGCAAGTTTCAGTCAGACTGGCGTAAATCCTTCGACCGCCGTACAGAAAGTTTATGGACTAGAAAATAACGGCTCTTGCGTTTGGGATAGTGCGAGCGAGGGCGGAACTTTGGTTCTTTCAGGTAGTATTTCCGGCACAAAAGCAGGCGAAATTATCTTCAACAAAAAGAATGTCACTCTCTCTGCAACTCCGATTACAATTTCCGGCGTTTTCTTTGATTTGACGGTTCCAGGCGGAATAAGTGCCACAAATGGAGCGGGGCTTGTCGTACGACGAAATTTCATCGTTGAGGGCGCATACTTGCACAATGACCAGAATCTCACTCTCGGTTCAGTAAGTTTTACGGACGGCAGAAAATATGCCAGCGCAAATAACGAAGACGGTTCAGCCGGATTAATTTCATGCGCTTCTTCAAACTTGGGAAATGTCACGGTCGCTCAGGAAACAACCCGCAAAAAATTTGCCACTAATATAGAAGGAATTTCATTCTCTTTGGATGACGCAACGGCAGCCGCTGGAAGCGTTGAATTTGCAGAAAAATTCAAAACTCTTTCACTGACAAATGCCGCGTCAACAAATTTTGCGATTCTTTTTGATTCCTCTTGTGAAATCACAAATGACGTAATTTTCGGAACTAGCGGAAACGTAATTTTCGGAACAAAAGAAAACAGTTCTTGCATTTTTGCAAATTCCGTTGAGCACACAGCGGGCGATTCAAAACTTGCCGGCTCAGTCAAAGCTGCTTCGGCAAAATTTGCACGGTCTGTTCTCACTCAGAACACAAAAATTGATTGCGGCTCAAATTCAGTGATTTTCACAGACGTCGTTGATTCTGATTCCCCGGACACACCACGCGCGCTTTCAATCGGAACAGAAAGTTCTGTAACAAGCGTGAAATTTGAAAAATCGGCCGGAACGTCAAATCCGCTTGCTTCTCTGCTTGTTTACGGAAATGCTGAGTTTGGCGGAAATCTTGTTTCAGAGGGAATCATCAATCTTAAAGGCGATATTCTTGCTTTTGCGGACGTAAATCTGCTTTCAAAAAACAGTTACATTCTTGCGGACGGTTCGGCTTCGAGAACTGTGGGAGCCACTTCCGGCAGTCTGACTTTTGCAAGCGAACTTTTTGTTGATATTGACTCATCTTCGACCGTAACGATTTCTTCTGATTTAACATGGCAGAAAATTTTATGTGCTTATTCAGGGAAAATCTCGGCTGGCGCGGTTAATCTTGCGGGAACAAATCTCGTGCTTTTTGGCTCTTCTTACAGTGCTGATGACCCGCGATATTCTGGCTCGGATTCAAGATTCGCTTACTTTGGTTATGAATCTCTGGCTTACAAACCATCTTCGGGAACGGCTGGATTCAAAGCAGAATTTGCTACAATCGGAACAAAAGTGCTCCTTTCTGAAAATTTTTACGCGAACGGACTTGATTTCGCGGGCTGTTCTTTTGTGATCCCGAATCAGTCGGCATCAAATCCGCTGTTCAATTCAACTTCGGCTGTCACAGAAAAACAATGGGGAATCCCTTACGCTGTCGTCTTCAATTCTGAAATTGCAAACTGTTCGGCTGGCTCTTTGGAAGGGGCTGCTTTTGTAACGGCTGCTAAAAATCAAAACGTAACCGACAGAAGCGGAAATTCCGGCTTCCAGTTTGCCGTTCCACAAATCAGCGGGGCATATTCCGTTTCGGATTCAGTTGTTTGCCTCAGTTTTGACATGTCTCTCGAAAATTCAAATGGCGAAGTTTCAAGCACAATTTCACTTGTTTCGTCTCTGGAAAACGGCGGGATTTTCTACAACGGAAAATCTCTTGCCTTTGACGGAAAATTCTACACGGAATCTGACGGCACAAATTGTTCGGTTCCTCTTTCGGAATCAAATCTTGCTTTGACCGACATTCCGGCATTCACTCCGCTTTATCTCAAGGTTTCTTCCGCACAAAATAACTGGAACACGGACGCCACTGCCACTTTTGCAGGAACAGAAGACAGCACTGACCGAAGCGGAATCCACCGCAACAGAACGACAGATTTGTCTTTGTTTGAAGGCCTTTTCTTTGCCGCCGAAGGAAAAACAATGTGCCGCAATTACGGAATCGGTTTGTGGAGCGAAAATGACTCAGAATACACTGATGCCGGAATCTTCGCGACAATCGACAATGCTCGTCCTGTTTTGGTTGATTTTTTTGCAGGCCAGGAACTTCATTCAAAAAATACTGGCTCGGCCGATTCTCAGAAATTCTATGATTCTCACAATTTTGTTGAACTGAGGTATTCTGAGCCTGTGGACATCGGAAATCTTCTGGCTGGG
Source organism: uncultured Spirochaetaceae bacterium (assembly GCA_902785455.1). Taxonomy (GTDB): domain Bacteria; phylum Spirochaetota; class Spirochaetia; order Treponematales; family Treponemataceae; genus Treponema_D. The sequence goes on along the minus strand of CACZYY010000022.1, from coordinate 9,532 downwards.
GCAACTGAACAGAACCAGAATCAGCAGGCTCAGACAGATTTTGACTCAGCCGAAAAACATGGCGGCGCAATCACGAATAATTCTGGCTCAGACGGTATGACAATCTCTGGCTTTGTTTCAATCGAAAAGGGCGAACTTACGGCGGGCTACAAATCTGGTTCGGCAGGCTCATATTCTTTCAATTCTGACACGAACAAATGCCATGCTCTTTACCGAAAATTTTCAAAAAATGCCGGCGAGGCAGAAAAAATCTTCCCGAACCGCATAAGAATTTCTGTCGCGGGCTACGTTGATGAAGAAAATCCGGTTTCACTCGGCGGTTCTGATTTCCATAACTGGATTGGCTACATCGATTCAAGCTCAAGCCCTGCTGGTGCGGTTGTTCCTCTTGCAAACAGATTTATCACTGACCTTGCAGTTGATTCGGATGGACAGGCTCTTAAAAATATTTTTGATGAAAACAATTCTTCGCGCTCTCTTTCTGTGAACGACCGTGCTTCAACATCTTCTTCTTCACTTTACGGAGAATGGGATTGCAGTCATCCTGTTTTTGCGGCTTATGTCACTAATTTTAACGGTTCTGATCCAAACGTGAGCTGGATTAACGGCGACGGAGAAAACAGACAGTATGAAATGCTCGGAACTGTTGATTCAAACACGAACGCATACATCGACACGATTGAAATGCATTTGTTCGACAATACTCAAAATTATTCTGCTGATGATGAATACAAGTGGATTGCCCGAAAAGGCTGGATTTCTTCTGGTGGCAATGTAATTCCTGGTTTTGAGGCGCCGGAAAGTTCTGGTGGTAGCAGGGCAATTCCTTCTTCTTCGGCTATGACACTCGGTGGAATCCGGCGAAGTTCTCTTGACGGTGCAATTTCTGCCTTTACATACAAATATTCTCTTGATGGTGTTGAATCTGATTTCCGAACTTTTGCTGAGAAAGACATTGCCCAGCATGTAAAAAGTCCGTTGTTCCGCGTGGAGTCACTTTCCGAGACTTTCACTGACAACGATGAGCCATATCTTGGCCTTACAATCAATCCAATGGACTCAAAACTTCCGATTCGCACGACATTCACCGTGACTTATGAGCCGAAAAAATCATTCATCACGGATTTGGCCGGAAACCGACTGATTCAGACTGATTCCGGCTCTGACAAAAAAATTCTTCATTCAATCGATATTACTCCGCCGTCATTTACGATGACAATTTCTCCTGTCGGTGAGAATAAAATTTATGCAGTCTTCACAAAACCGCTCGCTTACAAAGGAACTTACCTGAGTGATTTGGGCAACGAGCTTCCTTCGGTTCTTCAGAAAATTTCTTCAAATCTGGAATTCGTTTACTCTGAGGAAGACAATGTTGACACAAGTGCAGTTCTCAGCGGTGACAAGGCTATTTCTGTAGTTGATGCGGAACTTGCCAAAGGAACGAGCGACTACACGGCGATTCTCTTTACGCTTGATAGAAAAATTTCTCTTGATGATGTCGAAAAAATCTGGATTCGCGTAAATGATGCTGGAGAAGGTTCAGAAACTCTCTTCGGAAATATCACAGCTTCTTATATTCAGGATAAACTTGGCAATCCAGTTCCTGTTCACACGTGCCATGCTCTCAGTGATTTTGCAGTTAACGCCGTGAACATGCTTTACGCATACTCTGACAACACTGATGATGACGGCTGGGATGAACATGAAATTTACGGCCAGGGGCTTGCGCCAGAGTCAAGCGATTATGCCGTTCATGATTTCAGCGAGGACGGAAAGAATTACAATCGCGTGCGCTCTGGAAGGGATATTGTCTTCCAGTTTGAATTTATTGATTCTGATAACGGTCGGGCAAAAACTGGCGTTCAGAATGGCGAGGCACTTTCACTTGTTTACGACGAAAAATCAAATATCCGCCCGGAATGGAAGAGCAGCAAATACAATCTTCTCACTGGAAGCGACTGGCGAATCTGGCTTGACAATCCGTTTGAGGCTTTCTCTTTGAGTTTCAATTCTTCTCCTCTTTCGGCCTCTTTGCCATCTCCTCCAGATTTTGCAGATGTTGAAGGTTCTGACATTTTGAAGAATATGATTTGGAAAAACGAAGATTTCAATATTGAAGCTGGAAAAGAATATCAGTTCTTCTTTAAGATTCTGGATTCAAGCGGAAACGTAATCCAAATCAACCACGACGGCGACACAAGAACCCCGCGAATTCCTCTTTACACGTTCCGAATGCCAAAAGAGCGGATTTCAGCCGGTGACTTCTCATATCTGGATTTGTGGTCATTCACGACAAGAGACTTAACAAGGCAGAGGGGCGGAGTCACAATCCTGAACAACGTAATCAATGCTGCGTTAGGCGAAAAAACAGCAATCGAAGTGAACATGAAGAATGACGGAAACCTGAACGTCTTCGTAATGACCCTCGACGGAAATATAATCAAGCGACTCTCAAAAGGCTCAGTCAAATCGGGCACACACTACTTCTACTGGGACGGCAAAAACGGCGCAGGAAATCCAGTCGCGCGAGGTTTGTACTTCGTGCGTGTCTCAGGCAGCGGCATCGACGAAACCCGAAAAGTCATGGTGGTGAAGTAGAGGGGAAAATTTTTCAATCTTTTGTCTAAAATATTGAAAATTTACGATTCTGTGTTAAAATTAAAGGTATGTTTAATAAAGTTCATCATGTTTTTCAATTACCTCTAATTAGCTATACCTATGTATGGGGGGGGGTATAGTCTAAAACCTCATTCTGCATTTTATTTTCTCATCTAAATATTAAAGCACGTTTCTTTTTTAAGAATTTTTCTTACAAGGAATGTGCTTTTTTTATTTTCATCGGTTCAAAATTATCAATGTTTGTTGATAAAAATCATAAAAAAAGGAGTTATTATGTACAACTTAAGGAATAAAGCAAAACTGTTGTTTGTCTTGCTTGCTTCGCTCACTCTGTTTGCTTACACTTCATGTGGCTCGGACAGTGGAAGCGACGAGCCGAACGTTTACACAGTTAAGTTCGAGTCAAATGGTGGCAGCGAAGTAAAATCCCTGTCAGTAGAAGAAGGAAAATCTGCGGTCAGACCAGCCGACCCTTCAAAAGAAGGCTTCGTATTCGAAGGCTGGTTTACAGATTCGGAACTGGCCTCTGCCTATGATTTTGCGACAAAAGTAACAAAAAATATCACTCTTTATGCAAAATGGACTTCTGTTGCCGGAAAATTTAAAATCACGTTCGAGACAAATGGCGGCTCACAAGTTTCGACACAGGCTGTCACAGAAGGAAAAGCAACAATTCCTACAGCCCCCACAAAAGAACATTACACTTTTGAGAACTGGTATTCAGACGAAAGCCTCACCACAGTCTTTGACTTTGAATCCGAAATCACAAGCGACATCACGCTTTACGCAAAATGGACGCCTGTAAAATATACAGTAAGCTTCGACACGAACGGCGGAAGTGAGATAAAAGCCATTTCTGTTGATTACAGCACAAAGGCGACAGCACCAACTGCACCCACAAAAGAACATTATGTTTTCGACAAATGGTATTCAGACAAAAATCTCAGCGTAGAATTCAGCTTTGACACAGCAATCACAGGCAACATCACGCTTTATGCTGGCTGGAACCTTGCTAAATACACAGTGACTTTTGACACAAATGGCGGAAAGGAAATCGAAAGCAAATCAGTCGAATACAATTCATGCGCAACCGAGCCGTCTGCCCCAGAAAAAGAGAACAATGTTTTTATGGGCTGGTATACGGATTCTGCCTGCACAAGTGAATATGATTTTTCTAAAGCCGTCACTGGCGACATCATCTTGTATGCGAAATGGGCGGCCAAAGACTCGACCTGGACAGTAACTTTCGAGACGAACGGTGGAAAAGCAATTGAAAGCAAAAATGTCGAAAAAGAAAAGACTGTAACCAAGCCAGCTGACCCGATAAAGGAAGGCTATAAATTCCTCGGTTGGTATGTTGATGAAGAATTGACCACAGAGTTTGACTTTACCGCCACAGTTGAAGACAACATCACGCTTTGGGCAAAATGGCTTTCTGCTGTAACAGTAAAATTTGAAAAGAACGATGGAAGTGAAGTTACAGAAGAAACAATTGAAAAAGGCACGAAACTTTCAAAGCCAGTTGATCCGACACGCACAGGCTACAAATTCAAGGGCTGGTACACAGACTCACAATTCAGCACGGCGTATGATTTTTCTTCTATATTAAATGATAATATCACGCTTTACGCAAAATGGGTTCAGTTGTTCACAGTTTCGTTCAGCGAAGCGGGCATCGATTCTCAGACAGTGGAAGCGAATCAGAAAGCCACAAAGCCGGCTGACCCGGTAAACAGCACTGGTCTGCTCTTTGGCGGATGGTACACAAGCGAAAATTTTACGACAAAATATGACTTTAATACGGCCGTCACACGCGACATAAAGCTTTACGCAAAATGGAGCGATGAATGGACGGTAACATTCAGCGGTGCGACTGGCGTTCTTGCGCAGACTGTGAAAAACAACCAGAAGGCAACAAAACCGACTAACCCAGAGGACACAAATGGACTGAGCTTTGCGGGCTGGTATGCGGATGCAGCTTACAAGGAAGAATTCGACTTTAATACTCCGATTACAACTGACACGACAATTTACGCTAAGTGGCTTCAAAAATTCACCGTTACATTCAATTCAATGAACGGAAGCAAAGTGGATCCTGTAAAAGTCGTTTCTGGCAAAAAAATCACAAAACCAGCTGATCCGACTCGCGGAAATCGTGCGTTTAAAGGCTGGTACAAGGACAAGGCATGCACACAAGAGTTCGATTTTGTCACACCGATTATAAAGGACATCACCCTGTACGCGAAGTGGGACGTGCCGGAAGGCATCGAAAATCCGCTCTCTATAACAATCACAAAAGCAGAGCTTAATGTCACGATTGAAACAGTAAAGAATGAAGTCGGTTATAACGAATATCTCTTCACTTGTCATGACGGAGAAGGCGACTGGTATATAGATGGCGAAAAACTAAGCACCGATTCTTCATACACACTGAAGATTTATGCTAATACTACATACAATAAATACAAAACACATTCTATCCGTCCGATAGAATGCCGCAAAGAAATCAACGGCATTGAATATTCATGGATAGCCTTGTTTGGAATGTAACAAGTTTTGCTAAAAATAGGAGACGAATATGAAAAATAAAACTTTTAATATTATAAAAATGTTTTTTTCACTCGCATTTGTAATCACAGCTTTTTCGTGCGGTGACATTACCGACTCAACGGAAAGTACGGGCGAAAAGCCATTGCTTAGAATCAGGCTTTCAGATAACAACGAAAGAACAGTTGTTCCAGATACAGATTTCAGTTCATTCAATTTTGTGCTGAAAACCGGTGATAAAGAGCTTGGCAGATATGAAAGCGAGGCTGAATTAAAAGACACCGTAATAGACCTTGCTGCGAACGGCGTAAATGTGGGCAACGAAGCAAGCTTTACGCTCGAAGCAAAAAAAGGCGGAATTTCATGGAGCGGAAGTGGCTCAAAGACCATAGAAGCAGGAGAAAACACCGTTGAAGTCAAACTTTTTGTGACTGCACTTGGAACAGGCAACGGCAGTTTCAGCTACACACTTGATTTTTCCACAGCCCAAACAAAAGACGATGTGGTTTCGGCTCATGTTATTGTGACTCCAGTTTCAGATTCGTCAACATCACCAATTATAGATGACTGGTACGGACTGAACGAGGCCGGCTCAACGGCGGCAAAATCCATTTCGACAGACGGAAAAATTACACTTGAAAAAGCAAATGTCCCGGCAGGAAGTTACAGACTTACGGCAGAGTTCTATGCAGATACAGGAACGAAAGGAAAACTTCTTCTCTGGAACGAAAATATTGTTGTGGCAGCCGAAACAAAAAGCACAGGCATTGGAGAAATAAAGGAACTGAACAAGGCTTATACTGTCATCTTTGATAAGAACTACGAAGAAAGTACGCCATATAAAGTAAAAGTTTCTTTGCTTACACCGTTCAGTGAGTTTGCGCCGCAGACACCGAGACGCATCGGCTATATTTTCAAAGGTTGGTACAAAGATCCTGAATGCAATAATCAATTCTATGAATATACAGATTCCAGCCGGGTTAAAGATACAACAGTTTATGCAAAATGGGAAGAATTTGCTCCAGGTGCAAAGACAGTTTCTGTGCAAAACACAAGCACAATAAAAGTTTCATCGGATACTTACACCATCACAGAATTTACCGAGACTAATAAAGTTCTATGGTATAAGTTTGCGACAGAAGAAAACAAAGAATACAATATATTTCATGTAAATTCATATTCCTCAGATAACTTCATTTATGATGAGACTCAGATAGCTTCTGCAAGTATCATTTTATACTCTAACGATGCTTTATCAATATCTATGAGCGGAGATGCTGGACACTACAGCTTCACGGCAAAATCCAGCGAAACATTCATTAAACTGACGACAGAAAATGCGTATTCCAATTCCGTCGGCAAATGTGCTTTCTGTGTCTACCAACCAAACGCAGATGTAACAGATTCATTTCTCGTGGATGTTTCGGTTCTGAATGATGATATTGGTGTCAGTACTAGAGAAGGGAAAGATATATATTGGGATAGTCGTCCGCCTAGACCATACATGTATTTCAATGTAACAAACAGCTCGGATTATGAAGATTTTAAGTGGTATGTTAATGGAGAACAATTTGCTATTGGTTATACCTATTATAACTACTTCTATTATGGCGAATACATTCCTGGAGTCTATACAGTCACATTGGAGGCAAAAAGGAAAACAGACAACAAGGTATATTCTTACAGTGCACAGGTAACAGTGCCGGAAAACAACTAGTAACCAATAGGGCACCCTTTTGGAATCATTAAACAGGAGAAGAAATTATGAAAAGGAACAAATTAATAAAATCCATTCACATATTATTCGCAATATTTGCAGTAACGTTAACTGTCACGGCAACTGCTTGCAGTGACATTATCGCATCAGATTCAGCTGAGACAACAACGGTACAGACTCAAAAGCCAATACTAAAAATTATGCTTAAAAGTGAATCTAGGACGGTTGACCTGCCGTCCTTGAATCAGTTCAAGAATTTTAAGCTCACAGGAAAGAAATCAGAAGAAAACTCTCAGGTTCAAAATCTCGGAAATCAAAATGGTTATGCCTCGGTTAGTGAGTTACAAAATGCAGAAATAGAACTTCCAGCGGGGGCGGCTGGCTCTGAATGGGAATTCACTCTTAAAGCCGACCTGCAACTGATTAATAACAGCACTGCCATTCAATGCACAGCTACGGCAACCACGACAATCTTTCAAGGCCAGAACGTTGTAAAATTCAATATTGCTATTGAATCAAATTCAGAACAAGGAACAGGTGATTTTTCCGTTACATTTGACTGGTCAGCGGATGAAAGCAATACGGGTAAAGTTACAAAAGTCATGGCAGTTTTGCAGGACACAGCAGAGAACGGAACAGAAACAGTCTACAACAATATATCGTTAAACGGACAAAAAGTAACAATCGCAGACACAAATATTACAACAGGCACATATCGCCTGAAAGTCTCATTCTTTGATAATGAAGCTCAAGTCGCATATTGGCAGGAAATCGTACAGATTACGAAAGGCATCACAAGTACCGCAAAACGTACAATCGGTAACTTCACAAAAACTTACTCAATCATTTATGAGCTTAACGGAGAAGAATCAGCAACAATAGTAAATCCATGCCCAACTAAAGTAACCAAGACTTCCGATTTATTTGAAAAAGGTTCACCGACATGGAACGGACACACCTTCATCGACTGGTACACTGACAATGGAACTTGGCAACATCCTTTTGTCGTCAAGGAAATCACAGCTGACACAACTGTTTATGCACGCTGGATAGGCGAAAACGACCCTTTTGCAACAAAAAATACAATCACACAAAAAATCCAAGATGCAACTTCGACAAACAAGACAAATCCAACAACCATCAAAGTGCTTGGCTCGTTCACCCAAGACGACTTTACGGCGACTGTAGACGCATTGAAAGCAAGGGAAGACAACGATAGTAATGATTCAAACGATGTTTACATCGCACTTGATTTTTCTGAGACAAAGAGTGACGTCACAAACTTTAGCAACACAGACTTCTATTTGTGTAAAAACCTTGCAGGTATCGTTCTTCCAGATTCTATAAGCAATATGAATAGTGCCAGATTCGGAGAAAACTTCCAGTACATCAAAGTTTCAGAAACGAATCCAAATTATTCTTCAATTGATGGTGTACTTTACAGCAAGGATCAAACAGCTCTTGTAGCACTCCCTGCCGGAAAAGAATATACAAATAATGCATACATCACACCTGATTCTGTTACGACAATCAAAAGCGGTGCATTTATTTTTACCTTTGGTGTCAGCCCGAAAATCAACAGTATTACAATAGGTGAAAACGTTACAGTTATAGAGCAGAATGCTTTCAATACCAATCTCACAAGCAAAGTAGATTTTATAGATCAAGAATCAATTTGGGGAAGTAACCAACCAGACAGTGATGATATTTATAATTTTTCAGACTATTTTATAAATTCTAATACATACAATAAGTATGGATATGAATATTATAAACTGACTGGTCAAACCTTTGCAACTCTCATAGCAACGGCTCAAGTGACCGAACTCACTGTCATAGAAGGAGCAGGCACGGAAGAAGAAAATAAAAATCTAGATTATGAAGGCTTTAATAGCATACAAATTTCTTCCATAAATGAAAAAAGATGGCTCGCAATTTCAACGAAACAAGGCTATAAATATCATCTTTATTATTTAGGCAGAAATGGGGACGAATATGTCAATAAGTTTACGAATACCGATGATATAAAGGAAAATCTTCCTTATTATTGTGCTTTGAGCGCATACAATAGCAACGGAAAAACATGCTACATAAAGGATACACAGTTTGAAGTTACTACTGAGTTTACGGCACAAGACAACATTACCTATATTAAAATTAAAGAAAAAGGATATGATCGGAATAGAAAAGTTTATCTCCTGATCCGTGAAGAAGCCCCAGAATCTTCTGGCGGCAACGAAGGTGGTGAGTAAAAGGCAAAAAAACATCGCCACCAGTCAGAGACTTTACCTCATCTCTGGCTGGGGGCAAATAATTTTAAAGTTCTTAATCACAGGTTGTTGTAACAATGTTTATAAGACAACCTGTGCTTTTTGTTGTTCCAGTTCTTCTTTCAGAGCAAGCACCTGATCTAGTGGAAGTGAGACAGCTTGAGAAATTTGCTCTACTGAACCAAGATTCATACGGAGCAAATTCTTCGCATTGGCGATTTTTGTAGCTTCGGTAGCATCTTCTGCGGCAATCTTTTTCTGTACCTCTATGAACTTTTCTTGGTCCCATTCACCGAAAATCATGGACTGCTCCTCTTTGCTCAGATTATTGAAATACTCGGTGAGAAGATTTTCGTGCTTGCACTTATCAAGCGCGTAC
>CACZYY010000021.1:28000-46445 GCA_902785455.1 uncultured Spirochaetaceae bacterium | reverse complement strand
GAAAGGGCAGGATTATTCCGAACTGAAAGACAGTTACATTCTGTTTATCTGCAAGAAAGATCCATTCAAGGACGAGCGCGAGAAACACTACGGTCTCCCCTGTTACACGTTCAAAAACACATGTTCGGAAAATCCAGCCGTAATTTTGAATGACAAATCGTTGAAGGTAATTTATAATGCAAGTGCATACAATGAAGAGAAGGACGAAAAAGTAAAAGCCTTCCTTCACTTCATACACACGAACGAACCAGGCAAGGACGATTTTACAAACCGTCTTTCCGCACTGGTTGAGCAGATTAAAGACAACGAAAAATTCAGGAGGGATTACGCCGCTATGAATTTACACGACAGAGATATTACTAGAGCCGCAAAGCAAGAAGGTCTCCGGCAAGGGCTGTCTCAAGGGCTTGCACAAGGTGCGAGCAAAGCAAAAATTGAAGCGGCTCAGGATCTTTGGACAAATGGAGTTTCTCAAGAAATAATTGCACAATCTTTAGACTTGCCGTTAGCAAAAGTTGCAGAAATAATTAATGGGAAAACATCCGGGATTACGCCGCTATGAATTTACACGACAGAGATATTACTAGAGCCGCAAAGCAAGAAGGTCTCCGGCAAGGTCTTGCACAGGGTGCGAGCAAAGCAAAAATTGAAGCGGCTGTAATAGCTGTTAAAGATTTCAATATTACACCCCAGATTGCTGCTGAAAAAATGAATGCACCTCTAGATAAAGTATTAGAAAGCCTTGCTAATACTCATCTATAATGCAAGTGCGTACAGGAGGGACTACGCCGCCATGAATTTACACGACAGGGATATAACACGTGCCGCAAGATGGTATCCGTCGGTTCTAACCTCGTAACAAAAATCGACATGCAGTATTATACTTCTCACAGCGGTGTAAAATGCAAAAATCAAGAACAAAAGAAGAGAAAAAGGAACTGTCACCCAATATGACAGTACCAAAGCCCCTGTTTGACAGTACCATATCGCCGTTTGGTACTGTCATATCACCCGTTTGGTACTGTCAAATTCCGGCATAGACAAAAAAACAGCCCCGGTCACGAAATTGTGACAACTGGAGCTGAACTTTTTACATTCTAGCTTCTGATTGTATTGTCGCTAAGCCATACTTAATCGCATCAAACCAACAATTTTTTTTGGATTTTTCTGACTTTTTTCATTCTGCATTGCCGAAAATGCAATTTTAAATGCTTTAAATATATGTAAGAAGAAAGAACTTACGTATATCACTTTCGAAAGGAGTTTTCTATGACAGAAAGCATTTTTCACCCAAAACCAGTTGACGAACTCACATTTACCGACGATGGCATGTTCCAGGAAGTCTTGCGGAATCCGGAAATTTGCGCGGAACTCGTGGAGAGACTTTTGCACGTCCGCGTGAACCACATCGAATACCCGGAGCTTGAAAAGACAATCGCACCGTACTACACCACGAAAGGTGTTCGGCTCGACGTGTATCTGAAGGACATAGACAAGATTATCGACGTTGAGCTGCAATCCTATCCGCAGGACGCACTAGGAAAACGCACGCGATATTACCAGAGCATGATAGACATGGACAGTCTCATGAAAGGACAAGACTATTCCGAACTGAAAGACAGTTACATCCTGTTTATCTGCAAGAAAGACCCGTTCAAGGACGAGCACGAGAAACACTACGGTCTTCCCTGTTACACGTTCAAAAACACATGTTCAGAAAATCCGGCCGTAAATTTGAATGACAAATCGTTGAAGGTAATTTATAATGCAAGTGCGTACAATGAAGAGAAGGACGAAAAAGTTAAAGCCTTCCTTCACTTCATACACACGAACGAACCAGGCAAGGACGATTTTACAAAACGTCTTTCCGCACTGGTTGAGCAGATTAAAGACAACGAGAAATTCAGGAGGGATTACGCCGCTATGAATTTACACGACAGAGATATTACTAGAGCCGCAAAACAGGAAGGACTCCGCCAAGGGCTGTCTCAAGGCCTTGCACAAGGACTTGCACAAGGTGCGAGCAAAGCAAAAATTGAAGCGGCTCAGAATCTATTGAAAATGAAGCTTCTTTCTACTGAGCAAATTGCACAAGCCGCTGGCCTTTCTCAACAACAAGTTTTGGAACTTCAAAAGGAAATTAGACAATAGTTTTCGATTGAAGACAACAAGCAATTCTGGTGGGATTTCAACGCTACGAATTTGCATGACCGAGATATAACTCGCGCCGCAAAAAGCGAACCAGCCACCGCAAAATAACTTTTCCAAAAACAAAAATTCTACCAAAGCAAAAAAAAACAGCCCCAGCCACGAAATTGTGACTGGGGCTGAACTCTCTACATCCTAGCTTGCGAGTGTGTTGTCGCTAGAGGTTATTCTTCGCCTCGGAGGAAGTCGAGGGCAAACATTTCAGCGTTTATACCTACTGCAAGCGCTGCGTTCTTAGAATCATTATCAACAGTATTAAGTACAAGACTTAGCTTCTGGTCTGTAGCCTCATATTTTGCAGGGTCGGTAATACATTCCCATGTATCGCCATCAAAATATGCTATCTTAACAGCCGCTGTTGTATTCAACTTCGCAGAATTCATATAAGTAATTACAGGATTTTCATTTGCATCAAGCTTTATATCCGTCCAGCGACCTACAGAATCTGTTGCATCTACAAGTGTCCAATTAACTGTAATCTCTTCATCGTCAGATCCGTAAGCCGTAGACAAAATCTTACCATAATAGAGCCGTCCGCGTTTTACATCCTGTGCAGCAATATAAAGATTACCAGAAGCATCCATTTCCATACTTACGTAACGTCCGAAATCAGCACATCCGTCAGGTCTGCTTAATACATTTCTGAACCAACCGTCACCAGCTTCAGTTGAATCAACTCCATCAACTCTTCCTGTAACAGGAGTTGTTTTCTTTCCTGTTGCAATTTCAAGTTTTCCTGTTGTTTTGTTATAGAATACAATTACAGGAGTTGTTCCATTAATCTTGATATCGCTCCATTCACCAGCTTCTTCTGTATAAGCAGGATGATTTTGCAAAGTATCCCATCCAGCTACAACAGTTTTTCCAGCCTTTGGTGCGGCATTTGCTTTAGCAAGAGCTGTAAAGTCTCCATAGTTTCCATCTGGTTTTGCTGTATCAGCAAATCTATATTCTGCATATTTAAGACATCTTGCATGAGCATCATAATATGAAATATAGACATAATAATAACCTGTTCCATGATAACCTGCTATTTTTGGATTCTTAAACTGGAACTGCATTTCATCTAGACCATCAGAAGAATCTGGGACTTCAACATTTCCATTACCCTGCTTTTCTACAACTCCGGCACTAGACTGAATATAATTCTGGTAAGTCTGTCCATCGCGCATAAGCAAAAGTCCACCTTTCCAGTCTCCAGAACCAGTAAGACCATTATCCAAAATTACATAGAATGGTACATCATTAATAAGACACATATCTGTTGCATCTGGAGAAGAAGCAAATACGTTGTTAGCCTGATGACAAATATTGTTATATCTCTGTTCACCTAACAATGCATCATGCATCATCTTATCATTAGCTGCCCATACACCAAGTATCTTGTTTGCTGGAACGACAGAACCATTATCTCCATACCAGTTACTGCCTTCCTTGAACTTCTTACCATTTCCTCCTGTATATTTGTCGATTGTACCACTTATTGGATAGTAAGAATCACTAAGATGGGTTCCCACATTCCATACACTGATATACCTATCATCAGTCCAGAAGTTTTTGCCATTTCTGTTTGCGGCTAGGAGACCATTTGTAAGATTTCCAGAAGAATCTTCCTCGCCGGCAATATATCCTTCTTCGATGTTGCAACCTGCATTTTCATTCATGTTATTCTTTGTATAAGTCCAATCACCATCTTTAGGTTTTACCCATACACGGACATAACAAGAATTCTGAGGTGCAGTAACTTTAATCTTACCATTCTCAACTTTAGTTACATCATCATCTTCAATATAGTTACTTTCATATGTATCTGGAGAAGAAACAAGTGCTTCATTTTGTGCTGTCGTACAGAATCCAATCCAGTATTCAAGATCTTTCGAGAAGTTCATACCTTCGATATACATCTCTTTGCCTGCCTGAACTGGGAATTTACCCAATCGAGAGCGGCTTGCGCTGCTTTCTGTTGCCGGGTAAATGCTCTTGATGTACGGCACGAAATCCATTTTGTAGCGAGATGTGTGAGTATCATAAACAGTCTGAGTGGTTGAAAGAATGTTAAAGTTTCCACCAACAGTTTCTTCACTAGCATCGTATGCAATTACATCAACAATCTGGTTAGTTTTAATTCCAAACTTAGTCATGTTGATTTTAAGTTTCCATAAAACCTTATGTCCTTTCTGGCTCGGCTCAGAAATCGTCTCTACTTTAGAAGAAATATAGTTATCTGGCCATGTCCAACCATTTGTTCCAGCTTCAATTGCATTTTCGGCTGTTTTCCAAGTGCCGCCAACATATTCAGCAATAGTGTATGCCGTTCCGCTAGGATCTTTCACCTCAATCTTAGAAAGTCTTGTCTCATCATAAGCAGTTCCTTCAACATAAACTGTTCCAGAGACACCAGGCCTTGCACTTGTCTTGTTCTTGTCTGCTTCTGCGACAATATCGATGTGTCCTTCCGGCGTTCCGTCTTCAGCGTATACGAATGAGCCGTCTTCCTTGCTGTTCCAGTAGAACGGTGTGATGTCTGCTTTTGGTCTGACATCGTCCTTTACGTTGATAACCAATGGAAGTTTGAGAATTGCATAGAGAGAATCTTCACCCTGTGTTGTTTCAGAAGTTTTGTCCCAGATTGTGAATGCGAAATACTTCTTAATCTTTGTATCGCCAACCCAGCTCTCATGATCTTTCAAATCATCATTAGTAAGTACAAATCCAAGATAACCTCGGTTGTTTGTTGGAACGGTACCATTCTTAACGAAGTAGCCATTTTCATCTGTTGGAGTTCTTGAACCAAGGAACGTTCCAATATTTGTAGTTAGTTGAGATGTGCTTGAACTTCCACGGTCAGCAAGCTGAAGAGTTGCTAGAGTTGAAGAGAATGACTTCAATGCTGTTCCAGTAGCTTTTGTGATTCCAACACTTTCTGGTTCTGCATCAACAGGACTTGAATCATTTGGTGAATTATCTGATACGCTGTATGCATATCTAAGCTGTGCATCGGTACCATTTCCACCAATGATTTCTGGCAAAACGAGGAGCCTGTTCGAAACAACGAAGTTACACTGGTTCTTCTTGAGCGTTGCAGTTGCCTGAATCTTTGACTCTTTTGTGAGTGTTGAGTAGTAAGCAAGTTCGCCATATTCTGTTCCGTTTTCTGTGTAACGTTCAGAATTAGAATCAAGTTCTGGTTCAGCACCGTTGTCGAAGTCGAACAATCCATTTGCGTTCAAGTCTGTTGCAAGATAAACTCGTGCGATTCTTGGTCGGTTGTTCTGGATGCTTGTCTCGACGTAGCCTGAGTTGACGTTGCCAGCCTCATCGAATGCTACGATGTGGATTTCTGCTGGACCATCAGGAATATTGTCAGAGAGGATGCTTGCAGTCCATCGGTAAGTTGAGCCAGTCTGCTTGACCATTTCGACCAAACCGTCACCGTCATCGTTTGAAACGCCTGTCGGCTCAGAAGCAGCGAAACCTTCGGCAATCTGGTGGTCAACGAGCATTGCGTAGATGAATTCGGCTTCGGTGTAAGTAGAAGAAACTTCATCGCCCAAAGTTGCAACATCACCTTCAATCTTTGTAATCTTGTGGTATGCACCACCAATTTTTACAATTCCGTATGAAACATCGGTAGCACCAGTTGGAAGCCATTTTGCGTTATTAATGAATTTATTATTACCAAGACCTGTGAAAGTGACAGTGCTTGTTGTTATGCCGTCTGTTGTTGAGTTCTCGATAGTTACAGTCTTATAGAGAGCCGGTAAGTTTTCTGAGTTGATGTAAACTTTGCCGTCTGCTTTATCAGCCACATCAACAACCTCAACAACATTGTCGCCGTCGTCTTTTCCGAACATCGGGCTGTAAACACGGTTCTTTGTATTGAATGTCTCACTTGCCTTTTTTTTGAAGTAGAATGCAACGTAAGCCAAGCCAGAGCGGGCTTCTACAAGTTCATCACCGAATGTGTAAGAGCCGTCCGAGTTTTCAACGACATTACTTTCAGTATCAATCTGCAAGCCATTGCTCTTCAAGCGGAGTGTATTTGCATGAGCAAGTGCAGTATCAGCAGTTGCCGAGCTTGTCTTGTACAAAGCCGGAGCCGTGTTATCGATGAAGAATGAGAATGCTGTTGTTACGTCCGTGTGCTGGCCGTCAAGCATTTCAAGTGTTGCGTAGACGTGACCTTCGTTCTCTGCGTTAATTGGAATAAGGACTGTATACGTTTTTGTGTCCTGACCAGCAGATACAAGATCTGGTATTGCTGTCATCGTTGAATCGCCGGAATCAACACCGCCATCACTGATAGCAGAAATATAACCGCTTCCAGTCATGCTTGTAATTTCAAAACCTGTTACGCTTGAATCATCAGTAATAACAGTCTTCAAATACCAGTTTGAAGCCTTGTTGCCAGAGAAGTACATTCCGGCCTCGTAAGACTTTTCAAATACTGGCGTTGCTGATACAGAAGCTGGAGCAGAATCAAATCCTACGATTGCAGCAGATTCAAGAACAGGAACCGTTTTATCAACAACAATTCGGTTTTTACATATTTCTGCTGTGCCATCAGCGTGTGTTTTAGAACTTGATGTGTCATTTTCATCGAATGCTTCGACAGTGACACGGATTGCTTTTAGCTCATCTGTTCCTGTGTTAATTTTTGCAGTATTAATAGATGCTTTCCAGCTTGTAGTTCCGTCACAAACGATTGAACCATTCTCTACAGTTCCGCGAGTAACAACACGATCAGAATTTGTAGAATCAGAAGAAAGCGTAGAAATGTTGATTTCCTTCCACTCTGTAGAATCTGTGATTGAGTCACCATCTACTGTCGTGTACTCAAGTTTTGTAATTTTTACAGAAGCGACACCTTCGTCATCTTCAGCAGTTCCCATGAGATTTAATTTGTTTCCTGTCTTGACCAAAGTTACTGTTGTTCCATTTGTTGTTTCAGCATGTGATGTAAGTTCAGCCTTTGGAATACCACCATCCGGGTAAACTTTGTAGTAGAATTTAGAGATTCCTTTGCTTCCGTTTGTATCCTCTGTGTAGAAGTAAATTGGAACGTAAACAGTTGCATATATTGTAGCCGCCTGGGCATAAGTGTACGGAGAAGCATCCGTTCCCTCTCCAGAACGAGTTACAGCATATTCAAGCTTACCAGCGGTTGAAGATTCCTTTGCAGCGTAGTAAATCAAACTTGTTCCATCATCTTTTGTGAATGAAGAACTTGTAAACTTAATGTCAAATTCTGCGTACATTGAAGATTCGAGAGGAATATTAACCCACGTGAATCCAGTTGTTTCCGCATCATATGCATTAATCAATGCTGTATCAGCCATAGCTTGCTGAGTGGCAGTTGGAATAATGTATTTGACACTCTTGATTCCTGTAGAATCTGTTATGCTTCCCGGAATAGTTACTTTGCCTGTAATTCCAGTTGCGGTGTCATTGTAGAAACTCTTTACAGTAGGAGCTGCGTTATCAACAAAGATGTTGAATGTTTCTGAGCTCTTTCGACCTGATTTATCAGTTACAGTTACTGTAATAGTATTATTTCCTTCTGAAACCAAAGTCTGGAATCCGCCAGTAGTCTCATCAGATGTATCAATTACACCAATCTTATATACGTAGTATGGAGTTAATTCAGTTGGCACTGTGCGATTTACTTTATAACCTGTAACATCAGGATCACCTAAAGAGATAATACCGTTCGGAGCCTTTATTTCAACATCACTGCCAGAATCTGCCATTTCGACATCTTCTTCTACAGTAAAGTAAATTGACATGTATTTTGCAGCCGGACCATAGCTTACCTTTCCTGTTGGCTGCCAAGAAACAGAATCCTCAGAATATTCAGGGATTGTATTTGTATCTGTGCTTGCAAACCTCAAAAGTGTAATTTTTGGATCGTTCAAGTCAACTTTGAATGCAACGGCAGTTTCATTCTTGTCATTTTCTCTATCAAGCTCATTTTTGCCGTAAACAACATAAGGTTGGCCGTCTGCTGCAAATTCGCCAGTTGTTTTGCCTGTCTCAAATACAGTGCCAGTTTTGTCAACTTCTGTTACTTTGAAGCTTATTGCACGAGAACCTGCGTCAAGTCCGTCAATTCGCCATGAACCAGAGTTAACAGGAATTGCAGTCCAACTACTACCAGAATCCTCAGAATATTCAAGTGTTTTAATTCCGTCGTCATCAGAGATTGTACCCATGATTGTTCCAGCAGAAATAATATCACCAGTTTTATCAAGGCTTGTAATCTTGATAATCGGGCGGTCTGTGTCCTGGTAAACTTTGACAGTAACAGGCGCTGAATATCCAACGTTGCCAGCCTTATCAACAGCTACTGCACGGAGGTAATATACAGTCTTATCTGTGAGTTTTGATGTATCAAACTTCTTTGCGCTGAATGTGTAGTTTCCGGTAGCTTCAAAGTCTGACATTTTCTTAGCATCAACGGTTTCTTTTCCAGCTTCTACCCAGCCAAGAGTATTCAAATCTTCTGGATCAGTTACAGGCTTTTCTACATATTGGATTGCAGTGATAGCTTTATCCGGCAAAATGTTTCCATCTCCGATTTCACCACTAAGATCAATGATTCCGTTGATTTCAACAACATCTGTCGTCGTTGAGTCGGCATCTGCTGGAGTTTTGAGTTCGACAGTTGGAGCTTCTTTATCCACGATGATTGTAGCAACACTTCGATTAACGGTATTTCCTTCACCAGCTTTGTCTTTTACAGTGGCGTAAACTGCGAATGTGCCAGAATAAATTTCTCTTTCCCTGAACAAGCTTTCAGAAACTTTACCAGTCCAAGTCTTTGTTCCAGCTGGAGAACTATCTTCCAAACCGGCCTCAACACTAGATTTAACCGCTGCACCACTTACGGTTACGCTTGTATTTTTATCAATTGAAACCTCTGTGCCAGTTTTTGTCTTGCCTTTGCCCTCAACATAGAGAGTAACAGAATCAACCCCAGAAGCCGCATCATATGCAGAGCCAGAAAGAGTTATATCACCTTTAGTGAAGTTTGTAAGAATCTGACTAGCAGAAAGTCCTGCACTTGAACCCGCGATTTCTACAGTTACCTCATCGCTAAGTTCTGGAATAGCGGTATCAACATTGATTGAGTAACAGTTGACGGTTGTTTCAGAACCTCCCTCTGGAGTGTATGTGAATGTCTTTGTATCGACAGCAGCGTTACCAACATTATCAACGGCAACAAGAACAAGATAGTTGTTACCTTCCTGGAATCCAGAAAGTAAGGTCTTGAAGTTGTAATCTACATCTTTGTCTTGTTTTCCTGTATCTGTATTTACTGAGATAGTCTGCGTTGTTTTTTCTGTTGGAGCGAAGTATCCTGTAGCTTTGTCTTTATAATTCTTTACGAAGCCAGTCTCACCATTAATTTCAGCATCTGTTGGAATTGACTGAGACAGCTTGTAATAAATCATGCTCAAACCACTGCCAGTCTCATCATCAAAGAGACCACGAATCATGATTGAGTTCGAATTTCCGTAAGTTTTGGAAGAATATTTTGCACAAACTTTTTCTCCCTTGTATTCCTGCTCACCAACACGGAATTCTTTGTCTTTACCTTCGGAATCTGGATGGTGACTTCCCGTTGGAGCTTTTACATCAGGTGTAAGAACAATCTTGTAATCAGAAACGTTGTTTGCAATATCAGTAATTTGGAGTGTCAATTCTGTTTCAGCTGATAAACTAGAGAAATTAAGATCATCGAAGTTAAAATCACCTTTTCCAGCTGTTTTAAGAACATCCGTTCCGTTCTTAACTTCAACTTTTGAAATTCCTTCATTATCCGTAGCAACACCAGAAAGTGTAAATTTGTGATTCGCTTTGTTGCAGATATAGTAATAAGGAATCGATTTTGCATTTTCTCCAGTGCCCTCGACTACAGTCTTTGACTTATAAGCCGTATAATCCTTAGTATTGTCAGTGAAATTGTGATTATTAAGAACAGGCTTTTCCTTATCCACCCTTACCGAGAACATCTTGATATTCTGGCTGTTGTTTCCGGCTTTATCGTAGTAATCAGCCCTTACTTCGCCAGTCTTGAAGTCATCCTTGCTAATAACAGCTTTCCAGCCTGTGATTTTTGTGGCATCCGAAATTGAAGCAGCTGCTTTGAATGTGGATTCTCCGTCTTTATCAGCTTTTTCAATCCATTTTTCAAATCCCTCAGTTGTTCCAACATTTACTGTCGTTTGACTTGCACCTTCACCTTCCGTCCAAGAAGTAGGTTCTGCCGTAAATGTGATGTTTTTGACTGTCTGAGTATCAGCAAGAATTGATTTTGTCGTACCGTTTACTACATTGAGCACGAATTTGCTTACATCTACACCAGAATCTGCATCAGAAATAAGTCCGTAAAGCGTTACATTATTCTCACCGTTTGTGAGGATGTCGCCCTTAACTTCCGCGCTGATTGCTCCCATCTTGTAATAGAATCTTTCAAAGCGTGGCTGTGTCATATCTACTTTGATTTCGTAGCATCCATTGAGTGTTTCAGTTCCGTTTGTAATGCTGCATGTATCAAGAGCGTAGTTTCCGACTTTATCAACGGCAATGAGAACGAGATAGTTTTTGCCTTCTTTGAATCCAGGGATAGAAGTCTTGAAGTTTGTCTTTATCTCTTCTGTGCCGATTGTTTTTATTTCCTCAGCATCAAGTGGAGAGAAATATCCGCCCTTCTTTCCTTCATAATCATTCTTGAAATCTTCGATGTCAGCTGCACTTGGAATAGAAGAGAACAGCTTGTAGTAAATCATGCTCAAGCCGCTTCCAGTTTCAGCAAAGTATCCGCGGATTTTGAGCGTACTGTCCTTTCCATAAGTTTCTGCTGAAAGTCCGGCACCTACATCGCTGACGACACCATTTGCGGCGTCTCCAATTCTAAAGTAGTTGTCTACAGTACCTGTACTGTGCTTACCTTCCGGTGCGTCTGTATCAGGAGTGATGTGAATTTTCTGTTCAAATACATTGTTTGCGATATCTGTAATCTTAATCGTAATATTGTTGTCCGCATCCAAAGAAGAAAGTGAAATTCCAGTCCATTTGAATTGTCCCTTCTCAGATGTTTTTATTACGCCTGTACTGTCCAAAAGTTCAACTTTTGAAATTCCTTCATTGTCGGTTGCGATGCCTTCAAGTGCAAATGTATGGCCAGCACCATTGTTTACAAAATAATGAGGAAGTTTTGTTGTTTTGGCTTCGGCTCCAGTTCCAGTAGTGACTTCAAAATCATCTGTCTGAGATGCAGAATATCCAGGTGTTTCATCTTTCAATGAAGGATTAGAAAGTTTTGGAAGTTCTTTATCGACTCGGATTGAGAACATCTTGTAGTTATTGTTGCCGTTTCCTGCTTTATCGAAGTAATTTGTGCGGACGTCGCCAGACTTGAAGCTGTCCTTGCTAATTACCGCTTTCCAGCCTGTGATTTTTGTTGCATCGGCAGGTGCTTCTCCGAATGTAGATTCTCCGGCTTTATCAGCCTTTTCAATCCATTTTTCAAATCCCTCAGTTGTTCCAACATTTACGGTCTTTTGATTTGCACCTTCTCCTTCCGTCCATGAAGTCGGCTCGGTCGTAAACGTAATGTTCTTGACAGTCTGAGTATCAGCAAGAATTGATTTTGTCGTACCGTTTACTACATTGAGCACGAATTTGTTTACATCTACGCCCGAAGCCCCATCCGAAATAAGACCATAAAGAGTTACGTCGTTCTCACCGTTTGTGAGGATATTACCGCTTACCTCACCCTTTACAGTTCCCATCTTATAGTAATAGTTTTCGAAGGTTGGAGGTGTCATATCCACTTTAATAGAAGAATACTCAATCTTCTCCGATTCATTTCCAGCCAAGTCCACTGCCACGAGAGTGAGTTTGTGTGCGTTTGCGACAGAACACTCTGTAAATTCAGGGATTGTAGTCTTATAAGAGCTGACAACTCTTTCAACCTCGCCTTTATCGTTCTTTTCCTCTTCTGTTACCGCTGTAAAGCTACCAGTTGCAGTTTCAAGACTTCCTACATCCTTATCAAGCCAGTAGTAGACGTTTGAAATACCGTTTGCTTCGAGGAATTTTCCCTTAATGTTGATTGCCTCGTTGTTGTACCATGTGCTTTCAACATAACTCTTTCCAGCCTGAGCATCCGCCGCAACGTATACATAAGATTCATTATCTAGGAATTTCGGCTTCGTAGTATCGACTTTTACATTCACACTGACTGTAGAAGACTGTTCGTATCGGTCAGTTGCCCTGTAAGAAAGGATGTAATCACCGTCTGACAAATCTTTAATGTCCGCATCAGTCTCAGCCCACGGATATTTTCCATCCTTTTCTGCCCCGATTTTGTCTGTAACATCAACAAATTTCGGCTCTGTTCCAGTCTTATAAATTGCACGTTCAAGAGTGATATTTGCCTTTTCTGAAACCGTACCGCTCGCTGCAAATGCCACTTTTTGATATGAGTTGGCAACCGGAGTTTTAATTTCTACTGTCGGAGCACCAGCATCAACAGCAACAAAGAATTTACCGACACTGTTCTTTCGCCAGAGTTTTACAGTTTCGCTCAAATCATCTTTAAGTTTGGTGTCTGTTACTTCGACATAAATCTGATAGATTCCTTCTTTTGATGGAAGAACATAATTCCATGTATGAGAAGTTTTATTGACCTGCAGCGTTGAAGGATTCTCAAATCCGTCTGCTTCATAAAGTTTTCCTTCCTCATCGTAAAGCACGACTTTTGTGCTGGCAATATTGTCATCATCCTCGAGAGCAATCTGAATCGTGTTGTTGTTTTCAATGTTGAAAAGGTTGTGAGTTGCAACAATGCTCTTTTTATTCTCAGCATTCTTTTTCGCAATCTCAGCCTTCTGTTCTTCAGTTGCGTCTTTTGGCTCGTCATAAACGAGGAATGAATGTTCAACAGTTTCACCGTCTTTTTCAGTTGTGTAAGAAAGTTCTGCGGTGTTATTAAATTTAATCTGAGGAATATCAGTTTCCTGACAGATTATAATAGGCTTGTTGAAAGTTGCTGTCTCAGTTTCTGATTTGTTATAAGTAACTGTATTATATTCAGTTGTTGAATAAGAAGTTGTGTTTCCACAAGTGTCAACTGCCGTTATGATTACCTCAAAGTCTTTCTTTTCAGTGGCAGAAGCCGACCATTTTGTTGTGTCGAGATCTATTGAACCTGAGAAAAGTCTTCCAAGACTTGTTGAAGCAACTTTTTCTTCTTCGTCTACAAGAACTTTATATGAAACATCTTTAAGATTTGTTTCTTCAATATTGAATTTTACAGAAATGTCACCGTTTACATAATTTCTGATATTCTCACCAGATTCAGAATAGAATGTTTTACCGCTAACACATGGAGTTACATTCGAAATAGTAACTTTTGGCAGTGTCGCATCAATATGAACAGAAAGAGTCTTTGACGCAGCATTACCCGAAGATGATTCTGATGTAATGTCGAGTGTATAGAAATAAGATTTTCCTTCACCCTCATTTGCAGATATGTCCTTGTAATCTGCAAGTTTTGACGGAGTGAATGTCCAGATTTTTGTTGAAGGGTCATAAGTCAATGATTCATCTGTAGAAGAATAGCCGCTTGTTTCATTATAAATGAGGTCGACTTTATATCCGTCCTGCTTTCCTACAGCTATGTTCTGCTTGTTTTCGTCCTGAACGTGAAGGTTAATCTTTAATGATGAGACTTTGAGTGTTGAGCCGTCCGGGAGATATGTATTACCTTTGAATACAAGACCTTCCGTTGTTTTGATATAAGACTGATTTACTGGCTCTGTAATTATCAAAGTTGGTGCAATACCCGCTTCATTTGCCTTAAAGGCATAGAGTGTGTTGTGGAGGAATGCGACATCATCTTCGTCGTAACCTGTAACAACGAATGCGTAGACTTTTCCAGAGATGTATGTGTCTTTTGGAAGAACGCATGACAATGTTTCAGTCTGTACAGAAGCACCTGAATCGTCAGAATTATCTTTAACGAGTGCAAGAGAACCGTCTCCAAATTCTTTGTCTGCATATTTAATTGCACCGTCGATAATTTCATCCGCTCTTTCATGAACTTCATCAACTGTTGAATGAATTTTCTGAAGTGCCGTAACTTTATTTGCAACAAGGTTAACACGTTTCTGAGCATCTTCCGGACTGAGACCATCAACAAGCACTGTCCAGACCTTGAGATTTCCCGGAAGGATTGCAGTCTTATCGAGACCTGCGTTAACGCTTACGACAACCGTACTGTCGCTGAATGCTTCTTTATATACAGCATTTCCGGCTGCATCTTTTGATACTGCAAAACCGTTTACGCTGTATGTCGGGTTTGCCATCGGGTTGAGGGAGAAGCTGAGTTTATTTGCATCTTTGTCAGATTCTGCCTCTAATCCTGTGTCAACAACAACTTTATACAAAATATCAAGGGCAGTGTCTGTCTTTTCATCCTTCGCGCGGGTTCCGTTTAAAAGTGTCATAAAGTCAGCTGCACTCAGGCCGTAGCGATTTCCGCTCTTAGTGCTCATGAGTGATTTGTATACTGAATCATAGAGGTAGATTTTTGAAGTGATATTTCCGCTTGTGGTGTTCTCGCTTTCACCAGGTTTTGTATAAGATTTCGTGCTGTCTTCTACGAGAACCGTACAATAGTATTGTTTGGTTCCAGCTTCGTCATTGTCACCATAAATCTGTGTATATCGATCATTCTGTTCTGTTTTTGCAGTTCCGTCCCCTTTATCAACATAATGAGAAGCAATTGTAACGCTTGTGCCGCCTGCCGTTGCAATATCTTCTTCTTTGTAATCACCGATCCAAGTTCCGTTCTCGTCAAATATTTTTGCGGTAAGACTTGCGATCGTGTGGTCATCAGCAATCGTACCGTCAATTGTAAATATTGAACCATAAGCAGAAGCTTTTTTGCCCTGTGATTTGATAACGCCAGGATTTGAAGCTACAAAGACTGGAGCCGTGTTGTCAAGGTCGAAAGTTCGTGATGCACTATTTTTGTGACCGGCGCCATCATGAATTTCTGCCGTGAACTGATAGTTTCCGTCAAGATAGTCGTATTTTTTATCATTTTCACTGTAATTATTGACACTGGCTTTCCAGGATTTTCCGCCATTTTCAATTGATGCAGGAACTGTACCCACAACTTTTTTGGTAGTCGTGTCAGTTACTGTAACGATGATGCTTTTTACACTCTTATCATCGTCACAACTACCAGCAAGAACAAAAGTGCCCCGAATATTAGCTCCCAGAGGCGGGTAAGTGATTTCGATTTTAGGTGCCTCCGTATCAACGGTAGAACCCAATCCGGAATCCTCACCACAAGCCGTTATCACAAATGTAATAGCAGCAAGTGACAAAACAAGAGCCTTTTTCCACACATTCAAGAACACTTTTTTCATAATTTCCCCTTTTTTACAGCGAAAACCTTTTCGTAAAATATTAAATTAGAGATTTTGGAGATATTTCAAATTATTTTAAGGTTTTAAAGATAATTTGACCCGACTCGGGCATAAAAAAGGAAATCGATTGCCTTCTTTGCCTTTTTAAGGGACAATCTTCCGGCAAAATTCTGAGCAATAGTCGAATTGGTTAGCAGCAATTAGTTTCGACTACACTCAGGAATTTGGCTTTCTGACGTCCCTGACCTGTTTTTTTTTACTGATTAGAATACATTCACACGCAAACCGAATGAAATCTGTGGAACAAGACTCTTAATATCTTCTTCCGAAGAAACATCGGTTGGGATGAACCAAAGCTGACCCTCGGTGTAGAATGCGATTGTTCTGAACATCTTCTGTCTAGAGAAGGTGACTCGCGGGAATTCGAGCTGGAAGAGACCTGCAGAAAGAATCTGAGCCTTTCCTGAGCCGGATTCGTTGAATCGCGTGAAGTTAGCACCGACC
This sequence comes from uncultured Spirochaetaceae bacterium, assembly GCA_902785455.1. Lineage (GTDB taxonomy): Bacteria > Spirochaetota > Spirochaetia > Treponematales > Treponemataceae > Treponema_D. The sequence continues at coordinate 30,285 of CACZYY010000021.1, read as the reverse complement.
GCAACATTCAAACTGAGCCATTCCCAGTCTGGACCAAAGTAGTATCTGAACGGCATGTAGTAAACGTTTGCCAAAAGTTTGACACCGAGTACATTGTCGCCACCATAACGCATATTTGACTGGTCGAACAAATCTCGCTGTTGCTGAGTGAACTGGCCCCACTGAACCTGAAGCTTAACGTTGTCATCGAAGAATGTAAGACCTGCACCAACGTTGAACAATGTTGCTCCCCAGAACTGCCAGTCGAAGTACAAGCCCTGAATGAATCCAGGAATCTCGTACATTGCCTTGTCACCGCTTCGCAATGCAAGAGTGAGGCTCTTGAGTGCGATATCGTCTTTTGCGAGACCAGAGAATTCCATCTGCTGGTTGTAATGACCGCCAGCACCCGGAGAAATAAGCTTGATTGTTGGTTTAGTGCTATCAACCTGAACGATACAACGTGTGACAGCAATTTCACCGTTCTTCATTGTGGCCCGGACGAGCAGGAAGTGATATCCTTCTGCAATATCCTCGTTCTCAACACGGAATCGCCATTTGCCGCTAGAAGAAAGTTTTTTGAATGTCTTACCGTTGTCCAAAGAAAGCTCAACTTTGTCTACAACTTTTGCAGCTACAGCTTCTTTGAGTTCTTTTGGAGCACCCTTTGCATTTGCACGAACAACCTCGTCCTCATCGTAAGAATAACCTGAGTTACCGATGATGTATGGACGGTCAAATGCGAAGTCGCCGTAAGTGAAGTTATCGATTGTAATCCATGGACCTACAGCACTGTAATTGAGGTACTGGGTATTAGAAACAATCTTTGAATTGTCTGCAAGGTAAGCCTCGACACGAATTGTGTGCTGGCCTTCCTGAATCATTGTCTGATCAAGTGTATATTTGAAGAATCCGCTCTCGCTGAGTTCTGTCTCCGCAACAGAATTTCCGTCTACGAAGAGAGTGAGGCTCTGAATATCCGTTTCGCTGACAGCCGTACCATAGATATTGAATACACCCTGTACGAATTCACCGTTTAGAGGATAGAGCAAGTCAACTTTAGCCTTTGGAGCCTTTTTGTTGAGCTGGATATTTCGGCTCACGCGTGTGATATTCTCTGCGGCATCAACACCAGTAAGCTCGATGTTATAGAATCCATCGTCAAGGTTTGTGATGTCCATTGCCTGAGTGATGATTTCATCAGGCTTTAAGTCTGTGCGCGCAAGCTTAGAATTTACGACCTTGCCATCAAGTGAACGGATTGTAATGAACAGTTTGGTAAGGTTAATGTTATCGATTGTCTGACCAGAAAGGAATACCATGCCGGTAGTCTTTGAGTCATCCAATGGAAGCATAAGCTCAATTTTTGGAGGCGTGTTATCAATGTTAATCAACGATGAATACAAGCCTTCGATTCCGTACCAGTCAACGACCTTCATGAAGACTACGTGCGTTCCGTCCTCAATTACGCGTGTATCAAGCTCGTAGCTCCAGTTACACTGAGTCATTTCATGGCCGAAGTTGCCGATTGCCTCGTTGTAAGAATTGCCGTTATCAACAGAAATGTAGACAGCCTTGATACCGTTCTTATCAGTTGCGATACCAGTCATTTTGACAGTCTGTTTTACAGTCTCGCTGATTGGCGGAGTAAGAACCGCACCTTTTGGCTCTTCAAGAGAAATTCGGAAGTTGCGTGTAAACTCAGGACCTTTTACACCGTTAATATCTTCGGCATAAATTGTGATTGAGTGCTCGTTATCGGTAAAGTCAGTGAGTTTCTTTGGAATTATGAAACTTGTTCCAATCTGATCAAGAGCTTCATATCGGCCATTGTCGAATTTATAGAAGATTTTTGGACCAGCAACGACTACACCAAGCTCATCCTTTTTGATTCCATCATCATCATAGATAACGCCTGAGAATTCAAAATCACGAGTGATTACTGCATTTTCTTCTGGAACATGAACTTCTGCGACTGGCAAATCACTTACATTGTCAATGATGAAGTTCCACTGTTTGATTTCAGTTGTATTTCCAATTGCATCGACAAATTTGAAGCTCATCAAATCATCAATCGGCTTTTCTTTTGTACCAATGTGAGTTGTGATAAGTGGAGCAAGTGGAATATCAATTGGTGCCGGTGTTGTGCCCTTTGCAGCAGGTGCGAAGTAATTAACTTTGTCGAGACGACCGTTATCCTTTACCTTGAATGCAATAAGATTATCACCGTTTACGATGTCATCTGCTCCAGGAAGAAGAACTTCAACTTCTGGAGGTGTAGAGTCTTTATGAATTGCGACAGAGCG
>CACZYY010000021.1:0-27989 GCA_902785455.1 uncultured Spirochaetaceae bacterium | reverse complement strand
ATTCCAATGAGCCCGTCGTCACGGTTTTTAACACCGACACTTGCTGTGTACTGACTTCCGCTAGCTTTCATTTCTGCCCAAGATTCACCGCCGTCAGTAGAATATTCGACTTTTGCGATTCCGTTGGCATCAGAAGCAGCGACCGTGATTGTTGTGCCTTCCTGAACCCAAAGGTGATTTGCAGGAGAAACAATCTCAACTTTTGGAGCCTCAGTATCAACAACAAGGTTGACGAGAGGAGAAGTGAATGATTTTCCTGTTCCGTCTTTGGCTGTTACAGCGATATTTTTGTATGTGCCGTCTTTGAGAGCTTTGACTTCAATAGAATTGCCTTCATTTGCAAGTTCAATTGAATTTGTAGAAACACTTGCCGTTACAGGACCAAGAATATTTGCATAACCTGTGAATTCTTTGTCAGATTCGATTACGTAAGCGTTGAGGTCATTGCTGTAAACTGCATTTTCATTTGGAATCCAGATTACTTCACCAGACTTCCAGCTGCTCTTCTTTTCTGGCTCTGGGCGAACTACGCAGAATGTAACTTTGCTGCTGCCCGAAGCAACTTTGCCAGCAGTAGCTTTTACAGTCAATGTTGTTACGCGAGAAGGAAGATTTTCAAGTTTTACGACGTACTGACCGTCTACGAGAACAGCTTTGCCTGTCTGCTGAGCATCACCACCGATTTCGGCATCACCTTCAATCAAGTAGTTTACAGAAACTGATTTTTCGGCAGTCTCAACGTTGAATACGGCTACGACAGGGTCAGTTGACTTGCCATAAGGAATCTGGACGTTCATGCCAGTTTTATATTCCTCACCGTTGATGCTTACGATGTCAACAGCCACTCCAGAATTGTCGTTTCCTTCGATAAGTTTGTCTGCCAAAGGAGCGTCAAGCAAATCTTCGTGGATGTAAGTCAAATCTTTGATATTTACAAGAGATTTTTTCTCAACTGTGCGGTCATAAATATCCGTTGCAGAAACCGTAATCTGAACAAGGCCCCAAGGAGCGTTTGAAAGAGGAATCTTTACGGAAATAGATTTTTCTGGTGCTTTTGGAGTGAATTCTTCTGAAGTAAATACATCGTCAAATCCAGATTCAATTTTGTAGCTGTAAGAAGCGATTCCGGCAGGACATGTTGCCGAAACTTCGTAAACAGGATTTGACTCTGGATGAATCAAAAGACCATTTGTTACATCTGTATCACCAATTTTTGGAGTTGCGAAGCTGATTTTTGGCCCCATTGAAGTGAATGTTGCCGTTACAGGATTGCCGCGAACTCCATAAATATCTGTAGCAACTACAGTGATTTTGTGGAAACCTGCTGAAAGGAGCTCGTTTTCAATCTGAGCACAGAAAACGCCCTGAGATTCAAGAGTTACAGGCTCGGCACCGTCAAGGCTGTATTCTATAGAAGCAACTCCATCGTCATCAGCTACAATACCGCGGACAAACAATGTGTCTACAGCCCCGGAAAGAACAGAACCTTCGACAGGATTCTGAATAGTTACTACAGGTTTGTCTGACTCCTGATTGATTGGAATTGACTTTTTGAGGACAACGACGTTGCCGGCAGTATCAACAGCAGTTACAGAGAAATCAACGGCTTTGACATTCATGCCGATTGTGTCGATTTCTTTGCTCCAGTACGGGTTGCCCGGAATAAGCTCAAATTCTTCTGACTCACCATTGAATGACCATGAGAGTTTGTGAATTCCGACCTTATCTTTTGCATAGCCTGCGACAACGAATTTACCGTTGCAAACTTCACCTTCTGCAGGTGAAATCATTTTTACGTCTGGTTTGGTGTTATCAATGAAGTAAAGGAAAGAAGAAACACCTATTGAACCCATTTTATCAACAGCCTTGAACCAGAGGATTGCAGGACCGTCTTTTGCGATTTTTGTGTCGATTGGCACATCAAATGTTGCGCCATCACGAGTTTTGTACTCAGAAATTTTTGTTTCGAGATATGTCTCGCCGTTATCAAGAGAATAGTAAAGAGCTTTGATTCCGTTACCGTCGGTTACATCACCTTTGAGACTGATTTTGCCAGAAACAAGCTCACCAAGAGCATGATTCGTTACAGTTGTGACTGGCTTTCGGCGGTCAAGGTTCCATGTTACGAAAGCCTTTTTCTTTGGCTTTTCCTGAGAAGAAAGACCGTTAATATCAACGCCCCAGACTTCGATTGTGTGAGGGCCTTCTGCGAGTTCATTTGTATCGAGGTAATAAGACCAGAATTCTTTACCCTCTGCTTTTACAGGCTCTCCGCCATCGAGAATAAGCCATACTTCTGCAACGCCGTCATCATCAACACAAGTACCGACAATGTTAAGGTTGCCCGGAACACGCATGTTATTGATTGGGTTTGTGATTCCCGAAATTGCATAGTCTGAATCCGGATCGATGAAGAGGTTATAAGGACCTGCAATCTCTGTGTTTCCGCCTTTATCTTTTGCCTCAACATAGATATTATACTTTCCCTCTTTCTTTTCATTTATGTCGAAAGTTTCCTGCCAGCTGTCCATCTCCTCGACATCACGATACTCAGCATCTCGTTTACCAAGAGTAAATGCAGAAAAACAGCTTGCTCCCAAAATAAAACAAAAGATGATTTTCTTAAGGCTTTTTTTCATACTTTACTATCCTTATTCTTTTTTGTAATCTCTTAAATGTTAAAGCATGTGGAAATTTAAAGCAAATTCTATAAAAATTTTTTTTAAAATTTCACAAGTTTCCTATCTATAATAATCGGCTAAAACTCCATTTTCTTTAAAATTATAAAATAAGATGGAAATTTTAGTGTCAAAAGGGGGCAAAAAGATGAATGACAAGATTTCAAAACTTCAGGAAATAATTGATGAATCACAGCGCATCGTGTTTTTTGGCGGTGCAGGAGTATCAACTGAAAGTGGTATTCCAGATTTCAGAAGTCAGGATGGATTGTACCGGCAGGAGTGGAAGTATCCGCCAGAAACAATTATTTCAAGATCATTCTTTGATTGCAACCCGAAAGAGTTTTATAGATTTTATCGTAAAAAACTGATTATAAAGGACGTAAAACCGAATATAACCCACTACAAGCTTGCAGAACTTGAAGCGGCAGGGAAACTGAGCGCAGTTGTCACACAAAATATTGATGGCCTGCACCAGCTAGCCGGAAGTAAAACTGTCTACGAACTTCATGGAAGCACTCTCCGAAACTTCTGCATGAAATGTAAGAAAAGTTATGACATTGATTTTATCGCAGCAAGCGAAAACTCGCAAGACACCCTCCCAAGATGTGAATGTGGCGGACTTGTAAAACCAGACGTCGTTCTTTACGAAGAAAGCCTGGATGACGATGTAATTAACGGTGCTGTAGATGCAATTGCAAACGCAGACACGCTGATTATTGGCGGCACTTCACTGATTGTTTACCCGGCGGCAGGTTTGATCCGTTACTTCAAGGGAAAGAATCTTGTGCTGATCAACAAAACGGCGACAACAGCGGATGCAAATGCGGATCTGGTAATTCACGATTCACTGGGCAAGGTGTTCGAGCAAATCAAAGTTGCCAGAGTTTGATTTACTTGCAGCGTACTGAGCAGGGGATTCTCCGTCATGCCTGAATCACTCTGAGTGAATCTCTGTGAATCTGCGTCAGATTTTTTGACAGCCCTGATCAAAAGGTTTTTTGGCGTTGCACTTTCTTCTATAAATTCGAGGATTTGAACGCGATAGCCTTTTTGCTCCAAAAGCTCGGCTCGGATTGTATCAGTCACAAGAGCAGAGAAGCGTTCTTTTATGAGGCCGTATTTTAAAAGCGGAGCAAACGGCGAATCGGGCTGCACGGATTTTGCAGAAAGCTGACCATTGATTTCATGCTGGCAGCAAGGTACAGAAAGAATCGATTTGGCTTTTTGGCGGATTGCGTAGTCCAGGGCATAGTCGGTGGCAGTATCACAGGCGTGAAGCGTCACGATTATGTCCGGGTGCTTGTTCTCACCAAAAGAAGCGATGTCGCCTACAGCAAAGCTCAGATTTTTGAGGCTGAGTTTTTGGGCAAGAGTGTTGCAATAAGCGATTACATCTTTTTTGAGGTCAAGGCCAAAAATCGCACACGGGATTTTTTTGACTTCGGTGAGATAATATTGAACGGCAAATGTGAGATAACTCTTCCCAGAGCCAAAGTCTACTATATTAAGCGGTGAATTTTCGGTGACTGGATTTTTCTCGTTCTCCCGAAGACGGATTACATCATCCAGAATATCATCGACCATTTCAAGGAAGCGGTTAATCTGCCTGAATTTGTCATACTTTGATTTTACGACCTTTCCCTCAGCCGTCATCACGCCCAGATGCACAAGGAAAGGAACAGGAACGCCCTCCCGCAAAAGATAATTCTTGCTTTTCCGGTCTGGGGTTCCAGCTCCCCCACTCACGGGAGACTTTCCCGCAGAAGCATTGCTAATCCGTGTTAATCTGTGTGAATCTGCGGATTCTTTAATCGCTTTGCGAAGCTCAGTCACTTTGCCTTTTTTGTTTGCAAGAATCGTGATTTCCTCGGATTCTGTGCGCTGGACGCAATTTTTGAAAGTCGAGCCTGCATGAGCAGCGATAAATTCGTTAAGCTCGGCCTCGCTCATTTTTTTGTGAAAGACTTGCTTTGCCGTGTAAAACTCCGCGAAGTAATTCTCGTTCTTTGAAGCGGCCAGAGAAGCCGTGAGCAGTTTAATTTTAACGCGGGTATAATCCTCGCCCAAAATTTCTGAGATATTCTTGACAGGTTTTGAAAATGTTACTGATAGAATCATATTGCTCTCTTTAATAAATTTATTCACAGATTTTCATTTTTAATCTGTGACATCTGTGTAATCTGTGGTTTAAAACTCTTCCTGCTTTGCTTTGCTTACTGCGCAAGGGATACGGAAGGCGCGCTAGCGTTGCGGAACGAAGTGAAGCAATGGAGCGATAGCGGAACCTGTAGTAGCCCGACCGACGCTTGCGGCGGTTGCGCTCTGTGAAACATTTAAAAATGTTTCACAACACTATATATTTTAATTCAAAATTACGATAATATAAATATATGGGAAAGATTTTTGTTTTTGTTAATCAGAAGGGTGGCGTTGGCAAAACAACTTCCGCTATTAATATTGGCGCGTACATGGCTGAGCTTGGCAAAAAAGTTCTGCTCGTGGACTTCGACTCTCAGGGCAACATGTCAACAGGCGTTGGAATCACAAAAGACAAGCCTTCAATTTACGAATTCATGGACGATGATTCTCTTGCAGAAAAAGCAATAAAACATACTGCGGTACCAAATCTCGATGCAATTTGTGCGGACGAGGATTTGGCTGGTGCTGCAATTGAGTTTGCGGACGCAGACAAAGTTCCTGTCGAAAAGCGCGACTTCATCCTGAAGGAAACTCTGGAGCCTCTCAAAAGCATTTATGACTTTATTTTGATTGACTGCCCTCCTTCACTTGGAATCTTGACGGCAAACGGTCTTACGGCCGCTGATGCGGTTCTTGTTCCGATGCAATGTGAATACTTTGCCCTTGAAGGAATCACTCTCCTCTTGCAGACTGTCAAGCGAGTCCAGTCAACAACAAATCCAAATCTTACAATCGGCGGCATTTTCTTTACGATGTACGACAGCCGCACCCGTCTCGCACAGGACGTCGTTCGAAACGTTCAGGCATATTTTAAAAATTTCGTTTTCAACACGATTATTCCTCGAAACATCCGTCTTTCAGAAGCACCTTCTCACGGTCAGCCGATTTGTCTTTACGACCCCAGCTGCGTCGGTGCAAAAAGCTACAAAAAACTTGCAGAAGAGGTAATCAACCGTGGCTAAAAAATTCGGTCTTGGAGCAGGTGTCGACGCTCTCATGGGTAAAGCAGGTTTAAGCGCAGACGATTTTCTGCCAAACCATGAGGCGCATCAAACTTCAGAAGAATCCTCTGGAACATCTCAAAATCTTGCATCTGAACAGATGGCCGCTGCTCAGGCTGTTACAAAAGCGGTTGAAGCCGGAAATATTTCTGCAGAGGTGGCTCGCGGTGAGCGAAAATTGCCAGAAGGCATCAATGTTGACGAAAACGGTCAGCTCTGGCTCAGCGTTGATTTGCTCAAACCAAATCCACATCAGCCCCGTAAAGAATTCGAAGAAGAAGCACTCAATGAGCTTGCAGATTCAATCCGTGAGCATGGAATTTTGCAGGCGATTACCGTTGAGGATGCAGGCGATGGTTCTTTCTATATAATTGCAGGTGAACGCCGAACTCGCGCCGCCAAAATTGCGAACCTTGCCGAAGTTCCTGTTCAGCTGCGTAAATATTCTGACCAGAAAAAGCTTGAAATCGCCCTTATCGAAAATATTCAGCGCGAAGACTTAAATCCAATCGAAGAAGCCGAAGCTTACTACGAGCTCATGGAAATTTCGGGATTGAGTCAGGAACAAGTTGCGGCTCGCGTTGGCAAAAATCGTTCAACTGTCGCAAACGCCGTTCGACTTTTGAAATTGCCGGAAGACATGCGCGCATCTCTTGTTCAGGGGCACATCACGGCTGGTCATGCCCGCGCTCTTCTTTCGGTAAAAGATCCGGCCGACATGCGCATTCTGTTTGCCAAAATCATCGGCACAGGAATGAATGTCCGGGAAGCCGAGGAAATGGCACGTGCTCTCAACGAAGGGGCCGGTAACGGTATCAAAAAGCCCAAAGAATCAAAAGAAGCGAACAAAGATCCCAACCTTGTGGCTCTGGAGCAGCAGTTCATCGAAAAACTCGGCACAAAGGTGCAAATCAAAGGCAGCATGGAACGTGGAAGCGTAGAAATCCAGTTCTTCACTAAAGACGACTTGAACAGAATTTATTATTTGATTTGCGGAGATAATTAATTAATCAGCAATGTGCGGTTAGCAGTTTAGCAATTTTACGGGACTTCGCGAGTCCCGTTTTTTTTGTTTTCATGGCTCAAAAAAATTTAATCTATCTTAAATTTAAAACTTTTCAAATCCAGAAACATATATTAAAATGATTTTAAGGATTAAAAGATGGATCAGCATCAGGAAGGTTTCAGCCAGGTCGCAATTACGCTCATAAATCATTATGACTGCGTTCATTATGTAGATCTTGAAACAGGAAAATATACCAACCTCGTGCCTATAAAACTTTTTGAGACTCTCGGAGTTCCGTTTCAAGGCGAAGATTTTTTCTCAGATTTCAGAAAAATTCTGACTAAGTGTATCCATCCAAATGATATTGAACTCCTGGAGAATCTGCTTGATAAAAATCTTATGAAAAAGCGGCTGTTAGAAAAAGATACAACTTTTCTGACTTTCCGCGCAATAAAAGAAGGAAAAGCCGTACACGTAAGACATTCTGAATTTCTATGCCCTGATAAAATCCATGTAATCTGCTGTCTGGAGAATATCGAAGAAGAATTTCAGCAGGCAATGGCTCAAAAAAATCATCTTGAATCCGCAAAGCGTCTTGCTCGCTTCGATGAGATGACAGGAGTGCGGAACAAAAACGCATTTAAGGAATATTCAAATTCAATTAGCGAAAAATTACTAAAAAATCCCAAAAGTTATCAGTTCGCTCTTATTCTTTGCGACATGAATGACCTCAAACTGATTAATGATACGCGAGGACACAGTTTTGGAGATGAAGCAATCCAGAGAGCAAGCCGCATGATTTGCGATACTTTTACTCACAGTCCGGTGTTCAGAATCGGCGGCGACGAATTCGTTGTTGTTCTGAGAGGGCATGATTTTGAACACAGAGAGCATCTGCTCGAAGTCCTGAAAGACGAATCCTACAACAATAAAATTTCACGTTCCGGGCCTGTCATTGCCTGTGGCATTGCTGTTTATGATCCAGACACGGACAAAGACTTTTCCAGCGTATTAGACCGTGCCGACAAATCAATGTACGCAAACAAAAAAGAAATCAAAGCTCTGAACCTTACGCAAGGCTACCGTAATATGGAAAAAATCGATCGGCCTATTACGTCAGAACGCAGAACACTCTTGAATTCTTTGTTTGGAGCTTTATGCACAATCAGCGGCGGTGGCTATGTTTATCTGAATGACATGCGCTTTGACTATTCAAGATGGTCGCTTTCTCTTGTTGATGATTTTGCTATGCCGTCAGAATATATGTACCATGCAGATAAACTTTGGCAGGAAAAACTTCACCCGGATGATTTAAAAGCATATCTCGAAGCAATTAAAGCAGTTTTGTGCGATAACGTGGATATGATTAAACCGCTCACTTACAGGGCCAAAAAGGCGGACGGAACTTATGCCGTTCTAACAACCAGAGGTTTTATTCTGAGCGACAACAATGGAAATCCAGATTATTTCGGTGGAATAATTCTTCCTGTTCAATAAGGTGTGCTATGTCTAGACATTTTTTTTCAAGCTTAACAGTTTCGCTTATTTTCATTGCGGCAATTTTTTTCTCTGGCTGTGCCTCAAATTCGGCCGAACCAGATCAAATTCCCCCTTCTCATGAACACAACATAGAGCTTACGGATTCAAGGCACATTCTTTCTCAGATGACAACAGAAGAGAAAGTCGCACAGCTTTTTATCATAACGCCGGAACAGCTTGTATCAGGCTCAATACAAGGCGCACATCTCGAATCAAGCCCGGCTCTCAAAGCATCAGCCGCAAAGTATCCGGTCGCCGGCTTCATTCTCTTTGCCAGAAACATAAAAACTCCAAATCAGACACGAGCTTTCACAAAAGAACTTTCCTCGCTCACACCTGTTCCACCAATTCTTGCAATCGATGAGGAAGGCGGTCGCGTGGCAAGGCTTGCAAACAACGAGAACTTCTTTCTTCCAAAGTTCAAGAACATGGAAGCAGTGGGAAATACATCCGATACAGAAAATGCCCGCGGAGCCGGGCAAATCATAGGCAGCTATCTTTCGGCATTCGGCTTTACGCTGGACTTTGCGCCTGTCGTCGATGTAAACACAAATCCAGAAAATATCGTAATTGGAGCACGTTCATTCGGAAGCGATCCAAAACAGGTCGCTGATATGGCGGGAGCCTTTTTGAGCGGTCTTCACTCAACTGGCGTAAAAGGCTGCATAAAGCATTTTCCTGGCCACGGCGACACAAAGGGCGACACTCATGCAGACTATGTTGCCGTCACAAAAAGCTGGGAAGAGCTTAAAACGTGCGAAATTATTCCTTTCAAACAAAATCTTAGTTCAACAGACTGCGTTATGATTGCGCACGTAACATGCACCGCGATAGACACTGACTATCCGGCATCTCTTTCAAAAACGCTCATAACAGGTAAACTTCGCAAAGAGCTTGGATACAAGGGCGTAATCTTAAGTGACGCGCTTGATATGGGAGCAATCGAAAAAAATTATGGCTCCGGGGAAGCTTGTGTGCTGGCTTTTGAGGCGGGGAATGACATTCTTCTTATGCCGAAAGATTTTTACGCAGGCTATGACGCCGTTCTCAAAGCCGTACAATCAGGCAGAATCAACGAAGAAAGACTTAACGAGAGCGTGCTTAGGATTTTGCAGCTCAAAGGTTATTAATTACAAAAATTACTATAAAAAAAAGGAAGAAACGTGAACCGCAATTTGAATTCTAACATGCTTCCCAGAATTTTCATCCTCACTTTGCTTATCGGTTGTGTCACTGTCTTAAGCTTTACATCCTGCCATGCAACAAAGACTGTAAGGGCTGGCACAACTCCCCGTGTAATTCTTGGCGATGAGCAGTTTGGCGAATATGAGCCTCTTTTAAAAAACAAACGTGTCGCCATCTTTTCAAATCATTCTGGCATAGTCGGCGACAAAATTACGCTCTCTGACGGCACAATTCAGTACGGAGGCTTTGAAAGCACAGGCGGTGCAGATTCTTCGCTCATTCCGTTCGGAAGTGATTTACAGGGAAGAAAGATTACTTACGGAGAGCATATTCTTGATTCGCTTCTTTCGCACAAAATTAATGTAACGGCAATATTCTGCCCGGAACATGGCTTTAGGGGCACAGAAGATGCAGGCTCGCACATTGCAAGCAGCGTTGATGAAAAGACAGGCATTCCGATTCTTTCACTTTACGAAGATTCCGCGACTCATTCCCCTGGCGAACAAAGCATGGCATGTTTTGATACGCTCCTGGTCGATATTCAGGACGTAGGGCTCCGTTACTACACTTACTACATCGCGCTTTACTATCTTATGGACGCATGTGCAAAAAATCAAAAAACAGTTGTGATTCTTGACCGTCCAAATCCGAACGGCTTTTATGTAGACGGTGAAATTATTAAAGAGGAATATTTCTCTGGGGTGGGGTTGCTCCCGATTCCAACAGTGCACGGCATGACTTTGGGTGAACTTGCCCGCATGATGAACGGCGAAGGCTGGCTTACGGCTGGTAAAAATGCCTGCAATCTCACGGTCATTCCATGCAAAAATTACACGCACCAGACAAAATACGCGCTTATCCGTGCTCCTTCTCCGAACCTCAAGGACATGAGGGCTGTGTACTTGTATGCCTCAACCTGTTTTTTTGAGAACACGATTGTTTCCGTGGGGCGAGGCACAAACTTTCCGTTTGAAGTCTGGGGAAGTCCGTTCTTTGATTCCATAATCGGGGCTGATTTTTATTTTGTACCGCAATCCATGCGCGGCGCAGCAAATCCTCCGTTTTTGGGCGAGACTTGTTACGGTGTTGATTTACGCACAAAACCTCTCGAAGAAATCTGGGTAAATGGCTGTGATGTTTCTTATCTTTCGGATGCATACCAAAAGGCAAAAACTATTGGGAAAGATGCGGATTTTTGGGGAAAACCCAGAAAAAACGATAAATATTGGATAGACTTGTTAAGCGGCTCTTCAAACCTCAGAAAGCAAATTACGGCCGGTATTTCCGCTGAAAAAATTAAGGCTGGCTGGCAGGATGATATTTCAAAATTCAAGGCACAGCGCAAGCCTTATCTTTTATACGATGAATAAAAACGAGGGATGTGCAGGATTTTATTACATTTGTAAGCCGCACATTCCCCGCATCATTTTTATTTCTTTGTAAGCGCGCCGTTCTCAAAAATCATGTTAGCTTTTTCAAGATAATCGGCCGGGATTGTGATTCCGCAGTTTTTGGCCGCATCAAGGTCGAAGAGCAAATCGCTGTCGCTCGGGTCAGTCATAAATCGAACAGGGATATTCTCCGGTTTTTCGCCGTTCAGGATTTTAAGAACCATTTCACCAGTCGCACGTCCTGCCTTGTAATAGTTGAAACCGCTGGCAATCACGCAGCCACCGTCCTGTGCTCCCGTAACGTCTCCTGAGAAAATCGGTTTTTTAGCCTCGCCGAAAACTTCTTTTACGGAAGAAAGTGCGCTGAAAACGGTGTTGTCAGTCGTGAGATACAAGCCGTCAACACGATTGATGATTGCTTCTGCAGCCTGCTTTACTTCGCTTGAATTGGTGATTGCCTGTGTGACAAGTGAAAGTCCTGCCTGCTCACAGCCTTTTTTGACAAGTTCCAGAGAAGAAACTGAGTTTGCTTCGTTGCTTGTATAAATGTAGCCCAAAGTTTTGATTCCAGTAAGCTGTTTGAAAAGAAGGATGTGCTGCTCTGTGGGAATTGCGTCGCTCATGCCGGTGATGTTTCGCTCGCCGTGCTCCAGAGTTGAGACGAGGCCTGCTCCGAGAGGGTCAGTAACAGTGCCGAAAACAACAGGAATGTCCGTGATTGTGTTTGCAAGGGCAAGGGCTACGGGAGTTGCGATACCGACTGCGACATCAACGCCTTCGTCACGGTATTTCATTGCAATCTGAGCGGCAGTGTTTGTGTCGCCGTTCGCATTCTGAAGATCGAAAGTTGCGTTTACGCCGTTTTCGTTAAGGACATCGATGATTCCCTGCTCAACTGAGTCCAAAGCAATATGCTGGACGATTTTTGCGATACCGATTTTGACAGATTTCTTTCCGTCAGCTGATTTATTGTTACAGCCGATAAAGCCAAAAATTGAAAGTGCAGATGCCATGAGCAAGATTGATTTTGTGAGTTTCATATATACCTCGATAAGTTTATTTTCAGTAATTATGTTACTACAAATAGAAACAAAATGTCAAGAGCGTAATGTACTTGCAAAGCGCGAACCAGGGGGAAGACTTCAGGGCAAACGCATTATAAAATACTTGCTGTCAAAAATAGCTTCCGGTCGTGAAAACGGCTTATCGGAACCTAGGGAACGACGGCGTAGCCGGCAAAATGCTCCGGTGGAGCATTTTGAGTGATTCTCCAAACAGCTATGCTGTGAAGGCATGCTAGCATGCTACACGCGTTTTGTGCTTGTAACTATATACGGTTGCCGCTCCCGCGGCAGCACAAAACGAGTGTTTCCGTAAGCCGTTTCACTTCCTCTCGCCATTTTTAATATGAATTCGATTATAATGCGTTTGCCCTGGGGAAGACTTTCCCCCTCATTGTAAATTCCTGTTTTTATCAGTAGAATCATAGTATGATTCAAGGTATTCTCATCGAAGGTTTGATTTTTGGAATTATGGTTCTTGGAGTGTTCATGACATTCCGTGTCCTTAATTTTTGTGATATGACAGTTGACGGTTCCTTTCCGCTTGGAGCCTGCGTTCTTGCTTCCTGCCTCACTCACGGCATTTCACCCGCCCTTGCGCTCATGATAGTTTTTGTGGCGGGGCTCCTCGCAGGTCTTTGTACTACGGTGATTTACACCAAGCTTCGCATCCCGGATCTTCTGGCCGGTATTTTGATGATGACCATGCTCTACTCAGTCAATTTGCGAGTCATGTCAAATCAGGCAAACGTGTCTTTTCTCAAAATTCCCACGATTTTTTCTTCTATTAAACAGTTTATGAAAGTGACTTTTCCTGCAATCACGCCAGACTGGGGAATCGTTGCATTCCTCGTGATTTTCGTTGGTATTCTTCTCATTGTTCTTAACTTGTTTTTCTCAACTGACTTTGGGCTCACAATGGGCGCGCTCGGCTCAAACCCGCAGATGGTAATTTCTCAGGGCGTTGATCCCCGAATTGTACGCGGAGTGGGAATCTGCTTTGGCGACGGTCTGGCGGCTCTTTCTGGAGCACTTTTTGCAATGTACTCAGGCTTTGCCGACGTTGGAAGCGGAAGCGGCGTTGTTGTCTCAGGACTGGCTTCGCTCATGCTCGGAGAATTCGTAATCCACTCGAACAAAATCGGCTGGCAGACATTCCGCGTGATTCTAGGTTCAATCATCTACCGCGCGCTCATGTTCATCGCCCGAAGATACGGCTACAACATCGGCATGAACGCCAACGACTTAAAGCTCGTCACAGGCCTCATGATTATTCTCTGTCTGATTGTAAGCAAGCAGGATGTAGTCGGCTGGTTCAAGGCGCATTTGAAACGCCCGCAAAATTAACCGTAACGCCCCAAAAAGGATTTGACTTATGCTAAATTTAAACAACATTTCAATTACATTCAACGCGAATACTCCTGACGAAAACAAAGCGCTCCAAAACATAAATCTCGACATCAAAAAAGGAGACTTCATTACCGTCATCGGCTCTAACGGTGCAGGAAAATCCACACTTTACAATGTAATCGCGGGCACATTAAAACCCACAACAGGCTCAATTCTGCTCACAGGCGAAGACGGAGTTCAAAAAAACATCACGAACGATGCCGAATTCAAGCGGGCTCGCTACATCGGCCGCATTTTTCAGAATCCGCTTTTGGGAACAGCGGGTAAAATGAGCCTCGAAGACAACATGATGATTTGCTACAAAAAAGGATTCAAAGGGCTTAAAATCTCGCTCAACAACAAGATGAGGGATTTTTTCCGCGACCAGCTCAAAGTTCTGAACATGGGGCTTGAAGACCGCCTTTCGGACAATGTTGACCAGTTCTCCGGCGGACAGAGGCAGGCACTCACACTGCTCATGGCCGTTATGAGTAAGCCAAGCCTTCTGCTCCTCGACGAGCACACGGCGGCCCTAGACCCCACAAACGCCGCAATCGTAATGGAACTCACCCGCCGTTTCGCCAGGGAATACAATCTTACAGTCATGATGGTCACTCACAACATGCAGCACGCTCTGGACTACGGTAACCGCCTGATTATGATGAACAAAGGCCAAATCATCTCAGACATAACAGGGGAAGAAAAAACAGCCCTGACAATGGATTCCATCGTAGAGCTGTTCAAAAAAATCAAAGTAAATAATGATAATGTGATGTTGAATTAGACGCAGATGAGCACAGATGAACGCGGATATAAAATAACAATCTGTGTTAATCCGCGTGTATCTGCGTCAAATTCTAGAACAATCTTCTTGCTTCAACGTAGAATCGTTTTTCGCTGGCTTCGCCCATGCTGAATGACTTGCGCGGAAGAACGCCACGACCTGCGATTGTCTGGAAGAAAGAATCTTTTGCAATCGGCGGAAGAAGAATCGAAAGCGCGTTTTCTTTGTGACCGAGCTTTACGACATCTTCCGTGCCGTGAATGTAATCGATGTCATTCTTTTTGTCTTTTGAGTGCTCGTCAAGATATTCGTCCAGAACAGGCTGAAGAGCCGCAATCGCCAAATCTGTGATTTCAGTTTCCAGAACGCAAAGTTTTTCTGAGCCACCCACGGTTGTGATAAATCCGTAGCGAGCTCCCTTTGCGTTTTTGTCGGCAACAAAATCTTCAAGTTCTTTTTCGGAAGCAAAGTTTTTGATTTCGCCACCCAATTTTTCTTCGATATAAAGAATCAGACTTCCGGCATCCTGATTGAAAATTACGCGGTGAATCGGCTCGAAAGTAAGCCCCTCATCATAAATGTTCACAACCTCAACCAAAGCATATCGGACAGGAGAATTAATCAAATCGTCGCCGGAAAGAGATTTTTTGTGCTCGTCCCAGACAGCCTTTGCAGTAGCCAGAGAATGATTTCCGTCGCCGACAGCAAAAAGGAAGCAGTTTCCGTCTTTGTCGGTGCCAGCCTTGGCCAGAGCCGAAAGCGCGTTCTCCAAAAGGCTCTCAGCCTCAGCCCCAGAAACCTTCCAGCCTGTGATATGGCCGGAGTTCAGCATCAGCTCGCCGTCGTAAATCGGAGCGGCATTTTTTGCAATCGTGCCTGCACCGCCCACAAGCAAGTCCTTTTCGTCGTTTGCCAAAAGCATAATGTGAGGAAGTTCAAGGGCTGCCCCAGTGCGGATTTTCATTCTCGGAGGGATTCGCTCAGGAACGGTCGCCTCAGTCGCACGAATCAGAGCCTTGCTGCCAGGCTTCCACTCGTATTTTTCCAAATCAACGGCCAGAACCAGGCCCTTCCGGGTGCGGCCATATTCTGTTTTTCGCTCAATATAAATGCATTCCTCGCCGCCCGCAAAAGTGCCCGCATCAAGGTAGCTCTTCATAGTCTCGTGGATTTTTTTGATTCTCGCTTCCCCGTCACCATCGTTAAGGTAGACTTCCGGGAAAATCAAATTAAGCGAAGAAGGATTAGCCCCAGCCGCCTCAGCAGCCCGAGCCCAATAATCCTTATCCTGAGTGTACTGGTCACAGGCAATCACCGACCAGGATTTTAAATCAACATTTTTTGGCAGCAGGATTTCAGGAATCTGCACACCGTAATTCTCAAAATTTTTCATAATGCATGAATTATAGCACATACAAAGGGGGAAGTCTCCCCCTGGCTCCAAAGTCCTCGCTTCGCTGTGGTCTTTTCCGCTACCCCTTCTAGCGGGGGACACCCCGCAACGCCCCTGTACCATTATTCTCTACAGTATATGTAATCTTAGATTTTATCTTGGTTATAACAAAAACTACAAAAAGAAAACTTATTTTTCACATTGAAACGAAGAAACAGACAAACATAAAAACAGAACTTCAAAACCTAATTTCAGGATGGGGCTGTCCTAGAAGTTATTAAAGACTTCAAAAAGGGCAAGACCTCTTACTGATTCATCATGTTTTAAGAATTTCCGTTTCAAGTATTCGTCAAGTCGGCTTGTAAGTTGAGAGAACAATTCCTCAGGGACATATAGGACTTGCATGGAGTTCTCGTCAGCAGACAAAAGATACATAAAAAGTCCAAACATAAAAAAAGAGGCCGCAAGAAGACCTGCGACCTCATAACCCGAAAAATCGGGCTAAAAATTTAATAGTTAAATCCGCTCCACTTCGTTGCGCTAGTTGAAAGCCCGGACGGCACAAACACCCATGGGAAAGCCCCCCGCCCGTGAAGGCGGCTTTCTTTCCCATGCCGTGTTTGCCTAAGAGGGCTGTGCGCCCGCGCCGCTAAAAAGCACGAACTGTACAAACCGAACCCCATGCGGTGCCTTTCTTGCTGCAGTTGTAGAGGTCGCCGTCACTCCCTGTCAGTTTCACTCGCGCCGAACCGCTTGTAGTAACTGCGCAATCCGTCTATATGCTCGATGAGGTTGTCATTTATTTTCATGCCCATAGAATCAACGATGAAATCAATGCCCTCAACACGGGCAAGTTTTGCAGCAGGAACAAAATCGCTGTCACCTGAAATCAAAACGATTTGGTCAGCGAGTTTTTTATACGCCAAAGAAGCGATGTCAAGCCCGATTTTCATATCAACGCCTTTCTGCCGCATATTCAAAACCAAATCAGACTCGGACAAATCTTCGATTTTCAGGCTTCCTTTGCAGAGTTTTTTGACGGTATCAGAGGAAAAAATGTAGTTCATCTCTTCGTCCGCAAAAAATCCCATCCGCAGGGCGACTTTTCTTCTCTGCTTGAGATTGCTCAGAAAAGTGTTCATCCACACGAAAGTCGGTGACTTGGCAAAATCAAAATTCTTTTGGGTCAGAGGATTGTAGACGGTCTTTTTCAACGGCTCGCAGTCGTAATAAAAATAGGCTGCGTAATCTGGACACTTCCCCTATAGCGGGAGGTCTTTTCATTACCAGCCTGTTCAATCATAGATTAACTATGTTGTTTTAATATACAGGTATTTTGAAGCGTTGTCAAGCATTACCCGCCGTCAAGCCGACATTGCCCCCCACGCGCACACACACCCATGGGAAAGCCCCCCGCCCGTGAAGGCGGCTTTCTTTCCCATGCCGTGTTTGCCTAAGAGGGCTGTGCACCCGCGCCGCTAAAAAGCACGAACTGTACAAACCGATCTGTGGTCTGACTTGTCGTAGGCGTCCAAGATGCCGTCGTCGAACAACACACCCAAGGCACGGCTCTCGTAGAAAGAGACCAGACTAGACGACCAATAGAATACGTCATCGATTTTCGTTCCGCCGGCTTTTTCAAGCGCACTGTTCACGGTGTCTTTTACCCGGTACAGCATAGAAAGTTCTGCCACCGTGGGAAGATACCAGCCCTTTGCGTAATCCCCCGTAAGATTGGCGGTCGTCGTGGCATAGGCGTTCACCCATTCCCATGCAGGGTAGTTGCCGCTCTTGTCTTCGTCGTTTACCACATCACAGAGAGCCTTCCAGTTGTCGCTTCCGTCCAAGTCGCCCGTGAATGTCGCTGTCGCCACTGCTCCCTTTTCATCTACGATTGGCGTACACTGTATTGTCGTGATGTTCGTGCTGTAGCCTTCGGCTTTATCGTCTGGACTTGTATATCGCGCCCATGCAAGGGTGTTGCCATTTCCTGTCGCGTTCTTCAAGCCCACGCCGAGTGTTTTCGCTCCGAGTGTGTCGCTTGCACTTCCAGCGTAGAAAATGACGGCGACCGCTTTTGATTTCTGCTCTTCGGTCAAGGTCAACTCGCTTGTGTACGGTGTCGCCGAGCCGTCCGAGAACACGATGTCGCCCACTGCGTCCGGCTTGCTTTTGATTCCGATAGCCGTTGCCTTTGGATCATCCGTGCCGCTAAAAGCACGAACTGCACAAACCGAGTCGACGGAGTCCTTGTAGTTGATGGAGATGTAGCCGTCGTCGAACCCCACATCCCAGGCATAGTTATTGTAGAAATCGTTCTGACTAGACGACCGATAGGTTTCGTCAGCGATTTTCGTTCCGCCGGCCGCTTCGAGCGCGCTGTTCACGGTGTCCTTTGCCCGGTACAGCATAGAAAGTTCTGCGACCGTGGGAAGATACCAGCCGCTTGCGTAGTCGTCTGTGAGATTGGCTGTCGTGGCGTAGGCGTTCACCCACTCCCATGCAGGATAGTTTCCGCTCGTGTCTTCGTCGCTTACCGCTTTACAGAGAGCCTGCCAGTTGTCGCTTCCGTCCAAGTCGCCCGTGAATGTCGCTGTCGCCGCTTCTTCACGGCTTGGCTCACACTGTATTGCCGTGATGTTCGTGCTGTAGCCGTTTACGTCATCATCCTTCGCCCATGCAAGGTAGTTGTCAGCTCCCGTGTTCTTCAAGCCCACGCCGAGCATTTTTGCTCCGAGCACATCCTCCGCACTACTTCCCGCATAGTAAATCACTGCGACGGCGGCCTTTTTCTGTGCTTCTGAAAGCGTCAAATCCGTGCTGTACGGCGTTGCGCTTCCGTCCGAGAACACGATGTCGCCCACTGCGTCCGGCTCGCTTTTGGTTCCGATAGTCGTTGCCTTTGCCGTAAAGTAGCCAGGAGCACTCTCGCCGCCATCTATGCGGGCGTAGTTGGCATGAATCTTGTTTTCATCGTAAGTTGTGCCAGACCCGCCTACAAGGCTCGTGCAGCCCGAAAAACAATACTGACCTGTATAGTAATTTATGTTGACCTTGGTAGTTACAAATGTGTCTGAAGCATAAATTGTTTTAAGAGAAGAGCATCCCCCGAATATACTCATCATCGCTGTGACATTGCTCGTGTCAAAACTGCTCAGGTCAAGGCTTGTAAGAGCAGTACAGTTAGCGAACATACTGTTCATCTCTGTAACGGAACTCGTACTAAAACTGCTCAGGTCAAGGCTTTCAAGAGCAGTACATTTCTCGAACATACGACTCATATTTGTAACGGAACTCGTATTAAAACTTCTCAGGTCAAGGCTTGTAAGCTTAGAACAGCTACCGAACATAGACTCCATCGTTGTAACCTTGCTCGTGTTAAATTTGTTTAGGTCAAGGCTTTCAAGAGCAGAACAGCTAGAAAACATAAAGTACATAGTTGTAACCTTACTCGTGTCAAAACTGCTCAGGTCAAGGCTTTTAAGAGCAGTACAGCCAGCGAACATATACATCATTTTTGTAACGGAACTCGTATCAAAACTTCTCAGGTCAAGGCTTTCAAGAGCAGTACAGCCAGCGAACATTTGACTCATATCCGTAACGGAACTCGTATTAATCGTATTAATAAAACTGCTCAGGTCAAGGCTTTCAAGAGCCCTACAGTTATAAAACATACCCTCCATCGATGTAACTTTGCTCGTGTCAAAACTGTTCAGGTCAAGGCTTTCAAGAGAAGTACAGCCAGAAAACATAAAGTTCATATACAAAACATTACTTGTATCAAAACTGTTCAGGTCAAGGCTTTCAAGAGCAGTACAGTCACCAAACATTGCCCACATATTTGTAACAGCACTCGTATCAAAGTCGTTTATTTCAATAGAAGTCAAATACTGCATCTCATTGAACATAAATGAACTGTCTTCGTTCATCTTCACGGAAGTGCAGCTGGCAGGAATATAGTAGTAAATGGTTTCGCTGCTTGAATCATACCAGACCGGGATCTTATTGTTTAAGTCAAGATACTCAGTGGCAGAAGCATTTCTCGTGCTGCTCTTTTTAAAATGCTTGGCAGATTTACTCAGACTGTATCTTAGTATCCCATTAATCCCGCCGCCGTAGATTCCGCGACCTTGTTTGAGCGTGGTAGTGAAAGGTTCTGTGTCCTCAAATATCGCGCTTATCGTCACAGTGCCTTTCGGCATGGTGAACGTCCACTTTGTGGTGTCTTCTGAATCCTGCGAGAGGGATACCGAAGAAGAAATGTCCTCACCGCTTGCATTCTTAATTGCGATTACCCCTGCATAACCAGATTCCGGCGTTACGGTGAGCGTTACCGTCTCTCCCGCGGCCGCAGGGGCTGGTTTTGCTGTGACAGTGCCGTGCTCGATTCCGCCTGCGACAGTTACGCTGTAGACTACCTTAGGAGAGCCAACGGTAAGCTCGCCGGTGTCGCTTACGCTCACATTGTAGGTCACTGCAACGCTTTCTCCGCCTGCATTCGTTCCATTAAAGGTAAGGACGCTCGTTCCCATACCCTGCGATGTAAGTGTATAGGTGCCGTCGGTGTTTTCGGTGAGCGTGACGATGCCTTCGACAGAGCTTGTCTTTTGCGTAATTCCGCTCAGGCCGCCGTCTGTCATCGGGTCGATTGTGGCGGAGTGCTTTACGAAGACATCCATCACCCGGCTCGCGCCGCTTTTCTGCCCGCCGGTGATGACGGCAAGCTCACGCCAGGTGCCCGCGAGGCTCGTCTTTTCTGCGTCCGAGTAGAAGGAGATTTTTATCATGTACACGCCCGCGGGCACATCGCTGAGGCTGTAGGTTACGGTGTGTGCATTCTTGTCCAGCGTGATTCCGCCGCTTGACTCCGTGTAATCCGTCTCCGTTTCCGTGCCGGTGTTCGGGTTGTAGGCAAAGAGCGTTCCGGCCGCCGCCTCCACGGAGTTCAGGCCCGCCTTTGACCAGTCAAGGCTGAAGGCGAGCGAGCCTTTCCCGCTCAGCTCGCTCTCGTCCCAGGAAATGGTGAAGGACAGCTCATTGTCTCCAGCCGTTATGGTCTTGTCGGAAAGCGTCCCGGTAAAGACCGTGCCGTCTTTCTCGGCCTTGAGCGTGAAGCTCCATTTGCCTGTCGTCACTGGAATCGATGACTCTTTGAGTTCCGCAAGGCTCACGCCGGAGACGAGCGTCTCTTCGCTTCCGCCCTCTTTTGTTCCTTTGAGCGTGTAGGTGAACGAGTCCGTCACAGTGCTTTCGTCAATTGTCGGCAGGGCCGTCCTCGCGGACGCCTCTTCTTTCCGCGCGGCAAAGCCCTCCGTCTCCGCAGTCACGCGCAGGAAGGCCCCCGCCGCGCCGCCAGAGGATGGGTCCGTGTCATTTTCCTGCTGAACAATGTTGCTGCATCCCGCAAGCAGGAGCAGCCCTGCCGCGAGCAGAAGTATAATTTTACGCATAGATTTCCTCCGTAAAAGTTTGTTTTGTATGTATCATTCCGCCTTTGGGGGAATGACTGCGGGAAAGCCCCCCGCCCGTGAAGGCGGCTTTCTTTCCCATGCCGTGTTTGCCTAAGAGGGCTGTGCGCCCGCGCCGCTAAAAAGCACGAACTGGACAAACCGAGACGCTGGCGGCCTTGCCGATGTAGTACAAGGTGCCGTCGGGGAACCACACATCCCAGGCACTGCCATTGTCGGAAGCGTACTGACTAGACGACCAATAGCCTGTGTCAGCGATTTTCGTTCCGCCGGCTTTTTCAAGCGCGCTGTTCACCGTGTCTTTTTCTCTGTACAACATACAAAGTTCCGCGATCGTGGGAAGATACCAACCGCTCGCGTAATCCCCCTTAAGATTGGCGGTCATGGCATAGGCGTTCACCCATTCCCATGCGGGATAGTTTCCGCTTGTTCCTTCGTCGCTTACCGCTTCACAGAGAGCCTTCCAGTTGTCGCTTCCGTCCAAGTCGTCCGTGAATTTCGCTGTCGCCGCTCTTCCGCTTCCATATTCGCTGGGCTTACACTGAATCGCGGTGATTTTCGTGCCAGAGCCGTTTACGCCATTCTTCGCCCATGCAAGGGTGTTGTCAGTTCCCGTGTTCTTCAAGCCCACGCCGAGCGTTTTTGCTCCGAGCACACTCTCCGCACTTCCCGCATAGTAAATCACTGCGACCGCTTTTGATTTCTGCTCCTCGGTAAGGGTGAGGTATGCCTTGTAAGGGGTAGCAGAGCCGTCCGAGAACACGATGTCGCCCACTGCGTCCGGTTTAGACTTGCTTCCAATCGGTTTTAGCGTAAAGTAGCCGGGAGCACTATTTCCACCGTCTATGCGGGCGTATTCTGCTGACACTTGTGAGAAAGAGTGAGTCGTGCCGGCTCCGCCCTTAAGGCTATTGCAGTCGTAAAAGCATGAATAGCCGGTGGTGACACTTGTGGTTACGAATTTGTCTGTGGCGTAAATTGTCGTGAGAGCAGAGCATTGGTAGAACATAGATGACATGTTTTTGACATTGCTCGTGTCAAAACTGCTCAAATCAAGACTTTCCAGCTTATTACATGAATAGAACATTTCATCCATAAATTTGACATTTCTCGTGTCAAACTTGCTCACATCAAGGCTTGTAAGTTCTGAGCATCCTTTGAACATACATCCCATATTCGTGACTTTGCCCGTGTCAAACTTGCTCAAGTCAAGGCTGGTGAGTCCTGAGCACCCGCTGAACATACCTGACATCTTTTCGACACTGCTTGTGTCAAACTTGCTTACGTCAAGTCCTGTAAGCTTAGAACAGCCATAGAACATAGTGGTCATATCTGTGACTTTGCTCGTGTCAAACTTGCTTACGTCAAGGCTTTCAAGACCAGTGCAGTAGCCGAACATACTTGACATATTCGTAACACTGCTCGTGTCAAACTTGCTCACGTCAAGGCTTTTAAGAGAATTGCAGCCGTGGAACATATTTGACATATTCGTGACTTTGCTCGTGTTAAACTTGCTTACGTCAAGGCTTGCAAAGCCGCTGCAGTTTTCGAACATAGATGTCATATCCGTAACACTGCTCGTGTCAAACTTGCTCACGTCAAGGCTTGTAACTCTATAACAGGAGTGGAACATTTCTTTCATACTTGTGACACTGCTTGTGTCAAATTTGCTCACATCAAGACTTCTAAGGTTTGAGCACCTGTAGAACATAGATGACATATCCGAGACTTTGCCCGTGTCAAATTTGCTCACATCAAGACTTGCAAGTTCTTGGCAGTTATAGAACATATTTGCCATATTTGTGACACTGCTCGTGTCAAAGCCCGCTACATCAAGGCTTGCAATTCTTTGGCAGTTATAGAACATATTTGCCATATTTGTGACTTTGCTTGTGTTAAAGCCAGCTACATCAAGGCTTGCAAGTGCTTGGCAGTCATAGAACATATTTGCCATATTTGTGACACTGCTCGTGTCAAAGCCCGCTATATCAATGTCCGTAAGTTTCTGACATCCTCTGAACATTTCAGCGCTGTCTTCGTTCATATAAACGGTTGTACCGTCCGGCACATAGTAGTAGACCACAGTACCGTCCAGCCAAACCGGAATCTTTTTGTCTATGTCAAGATATTCTGTGGCTCCTTCTTTATTTGTGCCACTCTTGGCAAACTGGGTGATTGTTGTCTTACCAAAGGTGTTGAGTATCGCATTTATCTCGCTTCCAGTTTTGAGCGTGGCGACGGGCTCTGGCACCGTAAAGACCGCCGCCGCGCTTCTTGTTCCGCTTGTCACAAAAAGCGTGTAGCTTCCCGCCTCAAGGTTGCCGGTGTCAAAGCTGAAGGCCGTATTCGGGCCGCTCTGCTTGTAGGCGGCATCGGCAAGGGCCGTGTTGTCTTTGTAGACTTTCCAGACAAGATTTGCGCCAGAGTCTGTGCCGACTGCGGTAAAGGTCAGTTTCGTGCCGTCCGCCGCGCTTTCAAGGGAGAAGTCGCCCGTTGACTCGGAGATGGTGACGGCGAAGGTGGTGCCGATTTTCGTCCACTGCGCGGTAAGCGTTACGGGGCTATCGCCCATGGTGAACGAGGTGACCCCGTTGCTTGTGTAAGTCGCGTCCCCCTGCTTCCAGCCGGTGAACAGGTAGCCTGGGCGCGTTCCTATGCCGGTAAAGCTTACGGTAACGGCCTGGCCGTAGAGGCAGAACGTGTCTTCGGGAACGGCAATGTCGTCGTCGTCAGCGCCGTCGTCGTAGGTGACGATGTGCGAGACGCGGTCATACTTGATTTCTACGACCGTTGATCCGTCCGCCTCGATGGTCTTCTGGATGACAATGGCAGTAAAGCCGGTGACCGTCTTTGCGCTTGCCGCCGTCTGATCTCCTGCCTTGCCCGCTTTTGTCTCGTCGGGGTAGTCACTAGTGTTCTGCTCGTAGCCACTTGCATCAACCTTCTGGAACAGGTGCTTCACAGTGTAGTTTGCGGCGTCAGGCGGCAGCTCGGTGAATGTCGCATAAACAGTTACATTTGATGCCGGCATGGTGAAGGAGCCGCCGGTTGTTACAAAGACAGGATTTCCTTCTGCGTCTTTTACGCTGTATGCGCTGAGCGTGTAGCCGCTGGCAGGTGCCGCCGCAAGCGTGATTATGGTTCCCTCCGCCGCTGTGTCTGCACTTGCCGAGACGGTGCCGTTCTCAATTCCGTCTGCAATGGTTACTTTGTAGACAGGCACTGTGGCGTCAATCCACTTTGCATAGAGCGTGATGTCCGCCGTGATTGGCGTGTTAAAGTCGAACACGGTTTCAGAAAGCGTAGTCCCGCCGTCCGCTGAGGTGTACCAGCCCGCAAATGTAAAGCCGTCCTTTGCAGGGTTGGAAGGTTTTTCTGCCCTGCCGTTTTCTTCAACGGTCTGCTCTGCGGCTTCGGTTCCGCTGTCCGTGCTGAATGTCACTTTGTAAGTCGGAATCGGAATAAATGCCGCACTTATCTTAACCGCACTTGCCGGCATGGTGAAGGTATAGACCTCGCCGGTCTTTATCGCCGTCACAGGAACGGCGGCATTGTTTGCACCCGTTACGGTGAGCTCGCTGAACCTGTAGCCCTCGCTTGCCGTGAGCGTAAGCTTTATCGTGTCGCCGGTCCGTGCGCTCGTCCTGTCGGCCGAGACCTTTCCGTTCTCAATCTCGGATGGGATCTCAATTTTGTAATAAGTTTCCTTCGGGGTGAGCTCGTCCACGAGGTCAGAGCAGGCCGCAAGGAATACGGCACATAACAGCACCGCAATGCCTAGAATCTTATGCTTCATATCCGTCACTCCTATTTCTTAATCAGGAACTCAATCCTGCGGTTCTTCCACCAGTTGGCTCTGTCGCGCCGTGAGGCAATCGGGTTTGCTCCGCCCTTGCCTTCTGCCGTAAGCGTTTCACGCTCGATTCCGCGATTTACAAGCTGCTCGACAATAAAGTCAGCGCGTTCCTGACTGAGCGGAATCAGCTCCTCGCGGTTTTCTTTTTCCGTGCCGCTCACGTTGTTTGCGTAGCCCTGAACGAACACATTTGCCCCCGGATGCTCCTTGATCTGCTGCGCGACCTCATCGAGCGTCTCGTTGTTCGCCGCCAGAATGTCATCTGGAAGCCCGTCGAATGTCGCACCGCCGCCCGCAAACTGCATGGCGTTTACGACAATTTTCCATTCATGGTCGGGAACGATGACCTCAAGCAAAAGACCCGTGGTGATTGTGATGTCCGTTGAAGCCGTAAGCTCTTTGGTGCGGAGCCTGTCGGTGCGGCTCGGCGTTACAGCAAGCGTTGCCTTGTAGGCATTCTTTGAGGCCACAGTCTCACCTTTATCGCTCTTTCCGTCCCATTCCACAGATTCCGGGAGCGCGCCCTTGCCTTTGATTGTGCGGAAGGCGTTGCCCTGCGGGTCAGTGATTGAGATCGCCCAGTTCTCGGGTGTTTCTTCTATATATTGGATGCCCATCGTAAATGTTACGGTGTCGTTCATGCCGTCGCCGTCAGGCGTGAAGTTCTGCGGACTTGCCGTGAATGTGAGGAGCGGGTTCGGCCATGCGGCAATTTCTGCCCTGCGAGCCTCTTCCGCCGCAATGCGGGCAGCTTCCTCTTCGGCTCGGATACGCTCTTCTTCGGCGATTCGTGCGGCTTCTGCTTCGGCTGCCATGCGCTCTTCCTCTGCCTTGCGTAGCTCCTCCGCTATGCGCGCCTTTTCCGCCTCGTCGGCGGCCGCTTCCATGGCACGGCGCTTTGCATCCTCTTCTTCTTTAAGCCTTCTCGCTTCTTCTTCCTGCCTCTCGCGCTCAAGCCGCTGCTGCTCTGCGAGCACGGCCTTCTGCTTCTCTTCCTTCTGCGCCTTGCGCCCTTTGATGAGGCTGTCGACATGCCAGACCGCGCCCAGTCGGAAGCCGAGCTGGCTCACGCTGTAGTTTTCCTTTTCCGGGCTGAACATGTAGACAGGCGCGAGCTCGAACTCGACGTTCCTGAGGGAATCTAGAGGCGCGATATACCGCAGCCCCAGCGCGAGGGAGAGCGCACTGTCGCTGAACCATCCGTCCACGGCGGAGCCGTTCTGCCCCTTCGCATGGTGAAGGACAAGTCCGTAGGCGAGCTCCGGCTGGAGGGCGAAGGTCTGTCCTGCGAGCAGGAACGGGAGCCTCAGCCATGCGCCCAGAGAAAAATTCAGCTGGTCATCGCTTTTGAGGGTGCCGCCGCTCTTAGGGAAAACATGGGCGAATTCCGTCCTGAGACTCGCCCCCAGGTCAAGGTTCATGGGCAGGAAGGACGGCAGCGTATACTCCGCGTCCACCCCCGCGCCCAGGTTTGCGGTCGCGAACTCCGCCCAGTCGCCCAGCGCGTACTGGTTCAGCAGGTGCGCGCCGACGGCAATGCCCGTGTAGCGCGGCACCTCATCCGAGAAGAAGACCAGGGCGGGTGATTTTTGCCCAGCTTCTTCTGTTTTCTGCGCGAATGCCACCGTGACAAGAGTCGGCAGCAGCAGGGTAAGAATAAACTTCTTCATGAGAAAGCTCCTTTGAGTCTCCAAAATATGAAAAGCCCATGCGCAGGACAAATTTAGTCCTGCATCATGGGCGGTTTTCCTGTATGAGAAAGTTGTAATGTCTGATTTAAAATGCGTGTAGCCCGAAATTATGTTTCGGGCAGAGGTGCTGTGCTGTGCTGTGCTGTGCTGTGCTGTGCTGTGCTGTGCTGTGCTGTGCTGTGCTGTGCTGTGCTGTGCTGTGCTGTGCTGTGCTGTGCTGTGCGAATTTTAGCTAAAGCTAACACAGATGTCAACAAGCATAGGAAAGAATCCGTTTTTTTTAAGCTATTTTTCAGCAGCATGTTTTCGTTATAACACAACCAGCCGCTTTTTTCAAGGGAAAAATTGAAAAATTTTAAAAAAAATTTAAGATTCAAGGATAGGTGGACGGATTTGGACACTCTCTTTCCTGAGCGGAGTCAGGCAGAAAAACCGGTTCGGACGCGCTAGGGATTGGAGCCCCTTCAGTTGCTCCGTGAACGAAGTGAACGGGGCAATGAGCGTGAGCGAAGGGCGGAAAAGCCCGACCACACGTCAGTGTGGGAGCGCCCAGTCGATTTGCCTTTAAGATATACCTTTTCAGCTATAAACGTAGATTTGGAGTCAGTTCAAGTAAAAACTCTCTTGCAAAAATATCATCATTAAATTACAAATATTGCACTTTACGCACTACAAATGCCTGGTTATAATAATCTAAAATTAATTTATAGAGGAAAAAAATGGGTAACAACTATTTCAATTCTATTCCGTGGCGCGAAGCTCGCTTGCAGCTCGGTCACTGTCGCTCAATGTCTAAAGAAGAATTTGCTGACGGCGTTAACGCACTCAAAGGCAAAAAAATCGTAATCGTTGGTTGTGGTGCACAGGGCTTGAACCAGGGTCTCTGTCTCCGCGACTCAGGTTTGGACGTATCTTACGCTCTCCGCGAGGAAGCAATCGCTCAGAAACGTCAGTCTTGGAAGAACGCTACAGAGAATGGCTTCAAAGTCGGAACTTACGACGAATTGGTTCCAACTGCCGACCTCATCGGAAACCTCACTCCAGATAAGCAGCACTCAAAAGTAATTTCAGAAGTTATGAAACGCATGAAGAAAGGCTCAGCTCTCTGGTACAGCCACGGTTTCAACATGATTGAAGAGGGAATGCAGATTCGCCCGGACATCACAGTCGTAATGTGTGCTCCAAAAGGACCAGGTACAGAAGTTTGGCACGAGTTCCAGCGCGGATTCGGTGTTCCTGATCTCATCGCAGTTCATCCTGTAAACGACCCAGAAGGAAAAGGCTGGGCTTATGCAAAGGCTCTCGCAGTCGGTATGGGTGGTTCAAAAGCAGGTGTTCTTGAATC
>CACZYY010000020.1 GCA_902785455.1 uncultured Spirochaetaceae bacterium | reverse complement strand
CTTGCGAATCTTGACCTTGAAAAACTCGTCGCAGGCAAAGGCAAGCGCAAGGAAGTCGTAATCGACGAGAACAAACGCAATCCCGGCGACTTCGTACTCTGGTTCACAAAGTCTAAGTTTGAGAATCAGGCAATGACCTGGGATTCTCCGTGGGGCCGTGGCTATCCCGGCTGGCACATCGAATGCTCGGCAATGAGCATGAAATATCTCGGGCAGCACATCGACATCCACACAGGCGGAATCGATCACGTTCCTGTCCATCATACAAACGAAATCGCTCAGAGCGAAGGAAGTTTTACCGAAGAAGAGCGCAAGGAAGGTCCGTGGGTAAAATACTGGCTCCACAACGAATTCTTGATTCTCGAAGGCGGAAAGATGTCCAAATCAAGCGGGCACTTTATCACGCTCCAGACCGATTTACCGGAATCAAAAGGCTATTCACTCACAAGCAAAGGGTACGCGCCTCTTGATTACCGCTTCTTCCTTTTGGGAGGTCATTACCGGAAGCCGCTCGTATTCTCACTTGACGGCATGGATTCGGCAAAGAACGGGCGGGCGGCTTTGAATGAGCGCGTTGCAAAGCTTGTCAAAAAAGCAAAAGACGAAGAAAAAATCGAGCTTACAGCCGAAAATTTTGCAGAGACTCTTGGAAAAATCGCTTCTACTATGGAAGAAAGTGAGAATCTCAAGCGATTCCGCGAAGGTCTTGAAAATGACCTGGCAACTCCAGTTGCTCTCTCGGCATTGCAGAAGGCCTCTAACGGCAAAAATCAGAAAGCAAGCGAAGCTTTGGCAGACATTTTCACGATGGACAAAGTTATTTCGCTCTCAGTGATTGAAAACGCAATCGCAATCGCCAAAAAACAGGCCGAAGAAGCAAAAGCAGCAGTTGATGACCACGCAGGTGACCCGGAAGCAGCCGAAATCACAGCATTGGTAGAAGAACGAACCGCAGCCAAAAAAGCAAAAGACTTCGCCAAAGCAGACCAGATCCGAAACGACCTGGCTTCCCGCGGAATCACAATCATCGACACTCCACAGGGCCCAACCTGGAAAAGAGGCTAATGTGCAAACGCAAGGATTATACTTAAATCGGACTATTGACTTTTGAGATTCCAGACATAAAGCTTGTCCATGTAAAAATAAAGAAGGCTTAATTGAAGGTAAGGACATAAGTCGTGTCCTTGTAAAACTAAAAAAGACTGATTGAAGGACTTCAAAGACCTTAGCATTTTTTATGTTAAGGTCTTATTTTTTGGGGAGAAAGGAATGGAACTTCGTTATTTATCAGAAGAGTTTTTTAAGAAATACAAAGATTATCCAGAACTAATGAAGAAAGATAGTCGCCCCTATGTAATTCTTATTGTGAAAACCGAGACCATGAAGTTCGCAATTCCATTTCGAACTTCCATGAACAGAGCCAAAAAGTATTGCTATATCACAGACAAAAAGAAGAATTCAGGTCTTGATTTTGAAAAATCCATTCCTGTTCTATCTGACAAATGGTTGAATGACACTGATTATCCAATAATCAACTCGTACGAATTCAACTACATAAAGTTTGACGAGGCAAAAATCATATATCAGTTCTCAATATTTCTAAAAGCATTCAGAAAATACATCGGCCGAAGAAAAGAAAATCCCAAACTCCCAGAGAACAAGGATTTTCAATTCTGCACCTTGAAATACTTCTTGAAAGAACTTGGCCTGTAACTAACTTTCTGCTTTTTTCTAATATTTACGATTTTTTATTGAAGTTGTATAATATTTAAAGCAATCTTATCAAAATATCAGGAGTAATTATGAAAAAGATTTTAAGAGTCGGACTGCTTCTTTTTTTATGTGCACTAATCAGTTGTAATAATGATTCAGACGATGAATCTAACTCAACAAAATTTAATCCCGATATAGCAGGTATTAAAAATTTTTCAAATTATTCGTCAATCGGTGTTGCTTCAAAAAATGCAACAACAGCAAGAACGGCAAGAACAGTAACTACTAACTCAATCGATATACTTGTAGGAACAAATAAATCGACAAACCTACTTGAAAAGATTTCATTTTCAACATCTAACAACTCAGAAACAAGTGATGATTTTTATGTCTGTGCGTACCAAGACACAACGCCATTTTTATTCGTACAGTTTTCTAGAACAGAAACACTTACGCAAGGATATTTTGACAACAATACCGGTGAAAACTTCTCACCTATTTATGCAATTTCTAAAAAAACAGGTAAAATATACAATTTTGGTGATATAAGATTTTCAAACAGTCTTATTTTTAATCATTTTAACTACAGTGTAAACGGAATTTATATGTATGGAAACATTGCATACAGTAACAATGGGGTATACATTTCAGATTGTAATCTAGATTCAGATACTAAATATGTTTATATAATTACGGAAGAACAACAAAAACTAAAATTTGAAAAGTATTGCCGTGCTGATGCATTGGGAGATATAAATCGTAAAGGTGCCATTAGTATACTCTCTGACAAATATGGCAATCTGTTAGAAACCGATGGAAAATATCTTACATTAAAAAAAGAATTAAAATCATCAAGTATAGGATGGATAAGAGGCTACGACGGATTGCTTTATAATGCAAATTCATATTTAAATGAAAATGGAGATATTTGCACTGGCACATATTCACCTAATCCATACTATTTGTTTTCTAATGAAGAGCTTCTTTTTTCAAATGGTCTCGAGTATTGGTATTACGGTATTAGTGATGCAAATAGTTCAAAAAAAACAGGGACCGGGCATTTTCGAAGAGAAGAAGGTATATATAAAGTTACATTTGCCGATGAAACAAAAAGCCAGTATGAGGGAGAACTTATAAAACAAATTCCAAGCGATGCAATAAAAATCGGTAGCAAATTCTTCACCTTAGAAAATGGTACGGTTATGTATTATGATTATCTTACAAATACAGATAATTCTATAACAATCTCAAACTGTACAGTTACTTCAATTTCACCATCAACGGGTGGAATAATTTATAATGGCTATGGAAATGATTTTATTTCAACTGTCGAAGGTTTTATAAATGCAGAAACTCTTGAAATATCTGATAATACAAATGACAAAAATACATTATTTACAACAATTTATTTAACACCCCTAAATTAAGGCGTTAGGGATTGAAGGGGCGGCGAAGCCGTTGCAAAGCAATGGATCCGAAAGGCGGAACCCCGGAAAGCCCGGCCGCAAAGCGGCAACGCCCTAAAAAAATAACAAAATTTTGTAACTAATTTTAGACATCATTGTTAATAAGTCGAGGAAGGGAAAATGGCGGATTCACAAATTCATAAAACTTATGCGGCCAGTAATCCGTCTGACTTCAGGGCGATTTACAACGAGACTTTCACTCTGCTTTACAGGGTGGCATGGCGCGTTGTGAATGACGAAGAGGCAGCCGAAGACCTTGTTCACGATTCTTACATCAAGGCAAGCGAAAAAAAGATGGTCTTTCCAAGCCTTGACGATGCAAAATTCTGGCTTATCCGCGTTGTAAAAAACGCGAGCCTCAATTATGCCAAGCGAAAGGCTCGTGAAGCAAAGGCCTATCACAAAGTCCTCTATGAGAGCAAAAAATCTTCCGAGAGCGCGGACACAAATCTTCTCAAAGAAGACGCAAAGCGAATCGCACTCGAAGCATTGAACAAGCTCCCAAAGAGTCTTCGGGAAGTCCTGATTCTCCGCGAATACGGAGACCTCAACTACAAGGAAATCGGCAAGGTGCTCGGCATTACCGAAGGCAATGTCAAAATCCGCATGTTCCGTGCGCGAGAGCAGCTTGAAAAGATATTGGAGGCTGATGATGTCTACATCTCTTGAAAAAGATTTACATTCCGTGTACATCGACGGCGAAATGCCCGAGAGTTTCGTTTCTCAGTACGAAAGCATTGTTCAGGCGGATCCAAACGAAAAGGCCCGTCTCGAAAAAATGCGGCGTCTTCACTTGCTTTTGCAGGAAGAATCTGATGCAATGACAAAAAAAATCACAGGCTCCGCTCAAGATAATCCGAGCGACACCTTTATCGAAGAAAGTTTTGCACGCTTGCAGACAAAAATGCGATACGCAAAGAACGTTGAGCTTGCAAACGAGCAAAAATCATTTGTCTCGCCTTTTATCAAATATGCATCATCATTTGCGGCGGCAGCGGCTGTATTCGCAGTCATCTTTATTCCGGTTCATAACAACTCCCTCAAAAACGCAAAGGAAACGGCTGTAGCGGCAATCTCAATCATGAAAGAAAATGGAATTGAACCAATTGCCCAAAAAGATGTCGTGATTGACGGCAACATCAATAAAGAAGATTTGCCAAAAGTGCTCGCTGTCAAATCCGAGACAAAAAAATCCGAAGCTGCAGATAATCCGGCGGCTTCAAAGGCGGCTCAGGCAGGTTCCAGCTCTGCAATCGCAAAGGCAGAAGATTCTACCTCAGAAAATACAGAGTCCCTGCCAGTGGAGCAAAAAACGATCTACGCTACGAATCTGGCATCAAACGGCCGCTCTTCTTCAATCGGTCATCGTTTCCGGGAGCGGCTTACGGCTGTAGACCCATTCATTCCGGATTTTTCATCATCTTCTATTACAATTTCTGTTCCAAATTTTCAAGAAATCGGTAATAATATGGAGATGATGGATCTTCCAAATGAGCAAGGAAACAAACAAGAACAATAACAACATTAAAAATATTTTTTCAATTCTCTTCCGAAAGTACTCTTTTTTCAGGGTACTTTCTTATGTTTTTATCATTGTAGCCGCACTCTCTGCAATTTCAGTGGCAACCGTTAAATCCAAAAAAGTTCCGGTAATCGCATCGGTGAATCCTGTCGTCGGTCAGGCCGGCGATACAATGGTTATCCGCGGATCTAATTTCGGGGCTATCCGCGGCACGAACTATGTAGAAATCGGCGGGAACAGAATCACAGCCTCGGGCTATCTCACATGGGCCGAAAATTTAATCAAACTCACGATTCCAAGCAACGTACAGGACGGGCTTGTAGTCGTTGTAACAAAAGCCGGCAAGTCAAAGCCCGGATTTTTTGCGAATGAGGCGGAGATTCCTGTAGCTGTCCCCAAGAATATCAAAACATTACAGCCAGTCATCACAGAAATTACACCCTCCGCAGGGAGTTACGGAACTCTTCTTACAATCACAGGCTCAGATTTCGGAACAGCCCGGGGAGAAAGTAAAGTTGTATTCACGGCAAACGCAGAAGAATCTTCTTTAGGAAGCGGTCAGGGCGAGCTCGAGGCAGATTTTGATTTCAGCACAATAGCTGCGAGCGAATCAGATTATGACTACGAATATTGGAGCGACTCTGAAATCCGCGTAAGAATTCCAGACGGTGCGGCAACAGGTGCTGTTTATGTCCAAACCGAAAAAGGCAAGAGCAATATGGTTCAGGAAGAAATAAAGCTTGCAGCCGGTGAAAAAGCCTATCTGGCACGAAAAACTTATATTTTGCAGCTTAATTCTGATATTGATTCAATTGACACCAAAAATGGCACGAATATCACCCTCAGAGTTCCACGCCCTGTCGCAACATCCTGGCAGCCTATGGTTGAACTTACGGAATGTACGCCGGAGCCAGTCATTTCAGAATACAAAAACACTGTAATTCATCAGATTTGGCTCAAAAAAGCAACTTCAAAAAGCGAGAAAATCCGATTCAGTCACAATTTTGTTGTGTCAACTTATGCAATACAAACAAAAATCAATGAAAAGGCTGTAAAACCTTATTCGCAAGGCGCAAAAGCCAGGATTATGTTCAAGAACGCAACAAACGCAGATTCTTTGATTCAGAGCCAAAATGAAGAGATTAAGAATCTTGCGAAAGAAATAGTCACAACAAGCGGCAAAACAGAGCAAAATCCTTACTTAAGGGCTAAGCGCATCTATGATTATATTGTTCAAAATTACCGTCTACGTGATGAACTCAGAAAAAGCGACGCCTCTCCGCTCGATTTAATAAAATCAAAAAACGGAGACGCCTACGATATGGCAATTTTCTACACGACCCTCCTCCGCTCTCTTGAAATTCCAAGTCTGCCAATCGCTGGTATACTTGTGGACTCAGAGATGAAAACCCGTCCTCACTGGTGGACTGAGTTTTATATCGAAGGATTTGGATGGGTTCCTGTGGATATATCTCTTGGCATGGGATTGCCTTACAAATCATTCCGGCCAGTTGAAAACAATGCAGAATTTTATTTCGGCAATCTGGACGGTCAGCATATCGCGTTCTCAAAAGGCTGGAATGAAATCAAGCAGACAATCTCTCAGAACAGCAAGATTGTTTATCGTCCAAAAACGTACGCATTACAGTCAATCTGGGAAGAATCCAGCGAGGGTAACGTAAATTACAGTTCGCTCTGGAACGACCCGATTGTACTGGGATTATATTAGGAGGATTTCTATGAACACAAAGGTTCTTTCTGTTGGCGGCTCTATTGTTGCGCCGGAGTATCCAGACACTGAATTTGTCTCGAAATTCGTCGCAATGGTCAAAGACTTTTTGAGCAAAAATCCTGATGACAGATTGATTCTGGTTGTTGGCGGCGGTGGCCCTGCTCGCATTTATCAAAAGGCATTCCGCGAAGTTACAGGTACAAGCGAAAACTCAGGAACAGATGCGGCTGACTGGATTGGAATTATGGCAACCCGATTGAACGCACAGTTTGTAAAGGCAAGCTTTGGTGATTTATGTAAAGAAGCTGTCGTGACAGATCCGACAGTTGCAAAAGACTTCACAGGAAAGATTTTGCTCGCTGCAGGATGGAAACCTGGTTTTTCAACAGACAACGATGCGGTTCTTTTGGCAGAAAAATTCAATGCTGATACAGTTGTAAATCTTTCAAACATCGAGAAAGTTTACACAGATGATCCTCGCAAGAATCCAGATGCAAAACCGCTCGATGAAATCAGCTGGGCTGATTTCCGAAAAATGGTCGGTGATGAATGGGTTCCTGGAAAGAACTGCCCGTTTGACCCAATAGCCAGCAAAAAAGCTCAGGAAATGGGACTTAAAGTAATTTGTGCAGGCGGGAAGAACATTGAAAATATCCGTGCAATTCTTGACAACAAAGAATATATAGGAACAACAATTAAATAAATACAAAAGCCACACGAGCTGGAAACGGCAAGTGTGGCTTTTTTCTTTTGAAAATTGCTATTTTTTTGCAAGGGCTGTGTTGCCTGGGGTTGAATAGAACGCAAGCACTTCTGTAGAAAATTTGCTCTCAAGATGAACACGGTAATTTGAAATCTTTGCTACATAATTAAGCGTGTGCTGTGGAGTTTTGTTCTGTTTTACACGTGAAGCACCAGCATTGTACATTGCAAGAGCCGTAATTTCGTTGCCAGCAATGTCCATGCAATAACGCAAATGACTCATTCCGTATTTTGCACTCACCTTCGGATCAAAGAACTCTGCTTCTGTCAGTTTGGGGAATGTGGCGCTGTTCAGCTGGAACAATCCGCGGTCAATTGTGCGGTTGGTGTTGGCATTGACGGCATTAGCCTTGAAACGGCTTTCAACAAATGCGAGTGAAAAAGCAAGCGAAAGAGGAATGTCGTTTTTATCGGCATTTTCAAGGATTGCAAGCGCAACTTCACGATTGCTTGTGACATGAGTGTAAAACCACTCAACCGCCGGGCGAGATTGAGGCTGACGATACAATGCCAAGCCCTCATCATCTTCTGGAGAATAGTCATCTGCGTATTCTGTTTTAAAGCCGGCCTCTGCAAAATATTCCTCTGTGAAATCCATGCTATTGAGCATATTGAAATCAGGGATTTCCTTTTCCGGCTCTTTTTTTTCGGCAGTAGACGGAATCAGCATAAAAACAAGCAGACAAACTGCTAACAAAAGAGAACTGAATGCTAACGTTCCGCCGAAAATTCTAGCGTTAACTTTATTCATGCAAAATATGATTGCAAAAAAACTATTTTCAGTCAATGGAATTTCCAGAGAATTTTATGTTTTCGCGATGAAAATTTCGCATTTAACGCGCTTTTTCGCAATTTTACTACTTTTATACTATTAATTTACAGTTAGTATAAAACAACATCAGTTCCAGCATTTTGTTTGCAAAAGAAGCAGTATTGCTGATGTTTAGCAGAAAGCTCTTCAATATAAAAAGCTTTATTTTCAAGGACTTCAGCTGGAATCGCAAATCCAATCACTGAAACACAATCCTTGATTCGGCGCGCGGTATGCTTCATCGCAGCCGTAAACTGCTCGTAACCCGCATTTTTATCAAAGGAAGGTTCGATAAACACAAATTGATTCTTCTCTTCAAGAGCCTTTAAATCATCACGGAGCTTTGCAAGGAAGTCTTCGTTGTATTCTTCGACACCATTCTCTACATCGCTCCATTTTACAGGATATGCCTTGCCTTCTGTAGAAATGCTTTCCCCAGAAATTGCAAACAATTTACTTTCTTTTACTTCAAATAATCGTTCTAATTTCATAATAACCTTTTAAACAGTAAAAAATCTCTACTGTAGATAGTAGAGATTGGCATTGAGAAATAATCTTATTCTTCTGAAGCCTATTCGGTAAGGATTCTGATGACCTCAGCTTTGTCCTGAGTGTTCAAAATCTGTGCGCGCTTTTCTGCACTCTTGAAGAGCAAGCTTACTTCTGCAAGGAACTGTAGATGCGGGCCAGTTTTATTGATTGGCGAAAGTGTCATGATGAAAATGCGGCATGGCTCCTGATCCAAAGAATCAAAATCAACTGGATTGTCAGAAATACCAATACATGCAACCAAATCAGCGACTGTGTCAGTTTTTCCGTGAGGAATAGCAATTCCGTGCTTCATGCCCGTAGACATTTTGCGTTCGCGGTCAAGTACACATTCGCGAGCAGTAGCCTTATCCGCTACTTTCCCAGCTTTAATGAGAATATCAAGCATCTCATCGATAATTTCTTCTTTAGTTTTACCTTTGAGGTGCAATTCTACTGTGTCAGGTGTTAATACTGTCTTTAAGTCCATATATTCAGTGTAGTTTCCATTAAGCCAAAAGTCAAGTAAAAACGCTACCAATAGTGTAATTTTTTTTGTATAATGAAATCATGACTACAATTGATAAATTCCTTTCGGACATTCAAAAGACAATCAAATTCGACCGTGCAAACAACGGCGGTCATTACGATGCAAAAAGAGCGTGCGCTCAAATCGCAAAACTTTTTGCAAACAACAATCGCAATCTCGGCGCGCTTGCCGTTTCCCTCAGCGATTATTGGCTCAACACATATATTCTTGACTCTCAGGATCTGGAAAATGAACCAAGCGAGCAGAATATCGAACGAATCAAAGCATTTCAAAGCTTTGCCGACAACGAAGAAGATGCAGACTATTCAATTCTCACAGCTGATGACTGGGAAACTTTGCGTGATTTCGTTGACGATGTTGCCGAGGACTTGGATTTAGATTCACTCCAGAGCATGATGAATCTGATTTTACAAAACGGTGCTCTCGAATAAAATGAATTTATACGAAAATTGCCGCCAATGTCCGCGGAACTGCGGAGTAAATCGTAACACTTCTCTCGGATTTTGCAAAGAGCCTGACTCAATCAGAATCGCCGTTGCATGCCTTCATTTTGGTGAAGAACCTTTGATTACCGTCCATGGTGGGAGCGGCACTATTTTCTTAACCGGCTGCAATTTACGCTGTGCGTTCTGTCAGAATTACCAGATAAGCCAGCAGGGAATGGGGGCCGTTGTCTCCAAGGAAGAATTCGCAGAAATCTGTCTTAAACTTGAAGAGGCAGGTGCAGAAAACATCAATCTTGTTACAGGAAGCCATCACGTTCCTGCAATTGCAGAAGGTCTTTCAGAAGCAAAAAAACAAGGCCTAAAACTCCCTGTCTGCTGGAATTCCAGCGGGTACGATTCGGTCGACTCGCTAAAAATGCTCGACGGACTTGTCACAATTTATCTCCCAGATCTCAAAACTCTCAGTTCGGAGCTTTCAAAATCTCTTTGTGCCGCCGAAGATTATCCGGAAAAAGCAAAAGAAGCAATTTCCTGGATGATAAAACATAATCCGCTCAAACTCACAAGCGTTACAAAGGAAATTGACGGCAAAAAAGTCGTAAAAGATAAGATTTTACAAGGCGTAATAGTTCGTCATCTTTTTTTGCCCGGGAGATTTTTTGAAACAGCAGATGTTCTGGAATGGCTCAAACAAAACGCAAATGGAAAGGCAATCATCTCGCTGATGAGCCAGTACACGCCTGTTCCGTTCAAGGGCAGCAAAGAAGAGCTTGAAAAGCGCAGGAAATCACTTTCTTCTATAGAAAACCGCCTCGTGAACAAAAATGAGGACGCAGATTTGAGAGATTTAATTGAAGCCTACGACTTTGACTATCTTTTTTATCAGGATTTATGCGCCGACACAGAATGGCTGCCAGATTTTGAGCGCAAACAACCATTCAGCTACAAGCTTGCCCGCCCTATCTGGCACTGGCACCATGGATGGTGCCAGTAGTTTTGC
Organism: uncultured Spirochaetaceae bacterium; assembly: GCA_902785455.1. Classification (GTDB taxonomy): domain Bacteria; phylum Spirochaetota; class Spirochaetia; order Treponematales; family Treponemataceae; genus Treponema_D. Next base: position 17,735 of record CACZYY010000020.1, on the reverse strand, counting down.
TATTTCTGCGAATCGTGAATTTTTACGACCTTTGAGATTTTTTCAATCAGCTTTTTATTCTCGGAAAGCTTTTCAATCATAACCGGCATTCGCCACGTCCAGTTGAAAGCCGTTACCGAGCCTGGCACATTGATTCGCTCAGATTTAACATCCGGGGCATAATATTTTGAATCAAGGTAAAGCCAGTCCTGCAAAGGATTTACGAACCACGCTCCGCTAGTTTTAGCCAAAGTTTCGAGAAGAAGCTGCGCTGTGTCAGGGATAAGCTCATCGGTAAAGTGGAAATTATATGCATCGGCTCCAAAAGAATCGATGTCATATTTTTCAAAGAAATGAGCCGGGCTGATTTTTTCGGCAGGGATTCCAATGTGCTTGATTTCTTCGCCATACCACTCACGGAGAGTTGAGGAATCATGCACGCTTGTTGTCACAATGCTCAGCTTTCTGTAGCTTTTGAGGCTCACGAACGGCTGATTTGTCTTTTCCCATTTTCGGCACCAGCGGATAACTTTGAGCCCTAAAATTCCGTATTTGTCAAGCACGGTTTCCATGCATGGAATATAAACGCCCAAGTCTTCGCCACAAGGTGTCATTTTAGATTCAGAGATAAGAGCGGAGAAAATTTTTTCGGCTTGTTTCTGCCAGAGTTTTTCTTGTTTTTGAGAAACTTCGTAGAACATTCCGCCGAGAATGTCCTTTTCGCCCTGGGAAAGCGTATTCCAAGCCCTTGTTTCGTAATACTTCCATAGAGGAGCAAATTTATTCTTGCTTACTTCGATTAAAGTGCGGTTTTTCCACCATGCACACAAACGGTTGAAGATTTCCACCTGAATGGACTGGTCGATTCCATACTTATCGATATTGATTTTTCGAATATCAGCTTCGGTTTTTACACTGCTCTTGAAAAGCCAAAGTTCTTCCCAGCCGATTCTATCACAAACCATGCTCAAGATTTCACGCGTCGTCTCAGGATTGCCAATCAGACGGATAAAGTCTTCGGTAGGAATATGTGGCTGAGAAAGCCAGCGAATTCGTTCTTTGGAGAACCCGGCTTTAATAAGCTGTGCCTCCGTGATCGGTTCAAACGGCTCAGTATGTCCCATTTCTGCCGTTGATTCTCCATCAGGAATTGTCCAAAGACGGAAGAAACCAGGAATATGATCGAGACGATACGCATCAAAGAATTTTGAAGCAAGCTTGATTCTGAGCCGCCACCATGCAAAATTGTTCTTTTCTTGAGTGGGGAAATCATAGCACGGGAACCCCCAGTTCTGGCCTGTAGGATTTTCTCCATCTGGAGGTGAGCCAGCCTTGCATTTTTGATTGAAGACTTCTGGACATGCCCAGACATCACAAGAATCTTCGTTGAGCAAAATAGGAAGGTCGCCCTTGAGAACGATTCCAAGTTTACGGACATATTCTGCGGCTTTTGAGAACTGATGAAAAGCAACGATTTGCTCCCAGGCATAGAAATACAAATCTTTTTTGAGTGCTCCATCATTCCAAATTTCAAGGATTTGCTCTTTTGAAAGTTTTTGATAAGATTTATCCCATTCTTTCCAGCTTGCCTGCATGAATTTGTACTTTAAGTATTTGTAAACACAGTAGAACGGAAGCCATTCTTCATTTTCTTTTACAAATTCATTAATCATTTCATTCATTTTTGGGGCATCTTTTTTGCCAGCTGAATGAACAAGCAGCGAGTACATTTTTCGAAGGAAGAAATCTTTTGAATTTACGATAAACTCGTAGTCAAAACGTTCGTCTTTTTTGTGCTGAAGATACGCTTCATAAGTTTTTTTGAAGTCAGTGTCTTTTTCGTAGCAAATTTTGAATTCTTCAAGCGATTCCAAATGGATGTACATCGGATGAAGGGCAAAAGCAGAAAGAGAACTGTAAGGCGAACTTTGCGTGCCTGTGTCCAAAACTGGAAGAAGCTGGATTACTGAAAGCCCAGCCTTTGATGCAAAATCAGCAAATTCATTAAGAGAGCAAAATTCTCCGACAACTGGAGAGGCTTCTGTGCGCAATGCCGAAAGTGGTATTGCAACACCGGTCTTATTTTCAATCATTTTTGCATTGTAACATAAAAGTTTTCACAAATAAAGGAAAAAAAGTCAGAAAAGATATAAAAAAAATCAGAATTGTAGTAAAATATTCACATTTTTAAGTCAAATATGTAAAAAAAGAAGATTTTCTTAAAATAAAAGAATTTTTTTAGTGCAATAAAATGGATTCGTGATATAATGGTTGAAATTAATTAAAAAAATCGGGGGCATATTTTGACCTACTCATACAATGAATTTCATATTGCAAAATCTGTACGTGATGCCTGTAATTTTTCACAAAGTTTATTTGCCTCATCGGGAAACGTAATTCTTGCAAATATCAAAGCTGTTCGAGACTTCCAGATACGATTCAATGAATATCTTACAAAAAACAATAAAACACAAATTTCAGCGGGAACGCTCAATGCAATGGGTTTGCTCGACGAAATTTTCCATCTTGCGTGCTACACTTACCGCCGTCAGAAATATCCAGAAGCTTTCAAAGAACTTCTTTCAGATCTGGAAGGATCTTTCGGCAAGGATTCTGTCAATCAGATTATTCTTGATTTTTGTACCGAGTTTCCACCGACCGAAGTTTACAAAGGAAATATTTCTATAGAAGAATATTTGAATACTGAACTAACTGAGCGCAAAACGGGTCGAATCCGTACTAACCGTGAGCAGGTTCTTGAAGAGCTTGTCATGCTCCATCTCGACAACGAGAACCCTGCATTCAAGCCTTTTATCCCGCTTTTTGACGATTCAAAGCTTGCCGCTAACCCTAAGTGGAGCGCAATTTGGACTCAAATTCAAGCATTTTTCAAAAAACTGCCTTACTGGGGCACTTTCGGGCACGATTTAATCACATTTTTACGAGAGCCTGTCAATTTTGCACCTGATAATATTCAGGAACAGCTCAATTACGTCCGTACCCATTGGGCAGATTTGCTCGTTCCGGGTGAGGGCGAAGGCGAAGATTACTGGCTACGACGTCTTCTGAGTGGAAGTGACTTACTCAGTGAGGAATGGAAGGCTGCATGGCACCCAACGAATGGCGGAGACGCGGATATGTCTCCTCCAAACTACGATTATCTCATGCGCGAATACGAGCGATTCAGCGATGACAAAGAATGGATGCCACGGGTCGTTCTCATGGCAAAAACCGTCCTTGTTTGGCTCTACCAGCTTTCAAAAAAATACAACAGGGAAATCAGCCGGCTCGATCAGATTCCAGACGAAGAGCTTGATTTGCTCCGCGACGAAGGTTTTACAGGCTTGTGGCTCATCGGTCTTTGGGAACGAAGTCAGGCAAGCCGCACAATAAAGCAGATTTGTGGCAATCCGGAAGCAGCGGCTTCGGCTTATTCTTTGGATGATTACGAAATCGCATGGAATTTGGGCGGTTGGGATGCACTCGCAAACTTGCGCGCACGATTGTGGCAGCGAGGAATCCGTCTGGCAAGCGATATGGTTCCGAACCACACAGGAATGGATGCCCGCTGGGTCGTTGAAAAGCCGGATTTGTTCGTTCAGAGGCGGGATTGCCCGTTTCCTTCATATACTTTTAACGGCGTAAATTTAAGCCACGATTCAAGGGTCGCAGTATATCTTGAAGATCATTATTATTCAAAATCAGATTGTGCCGTATGCTTTAAGCGAGTAGACACAGCCACAGGCGACACACGTTACATCTACCACGGAAATGATGGTACAGGTATGCCATGGAACGATACGGCCCAGATTGACTTTTTAAATCCTCAAGCTCGCGAAGAAGTCATGCAGAAGATTTTGCATGTAGCACGGAACTTCCCGATTATCCGATTTGATGCGGCGATGGTTCTTGCCAAAAAGCATATAAAACGATTGTGGTACCCGGAACCGGGGAAAGGCGGTGACATTGCGAGCCGTTCCGAATCAGCACTTTCGGCACAAGAATTTGAAGAGCGGATTCCGAACGAATTCTGGCGTGAAGTCGTTGACAGGGTTGCAAAAGAAGTGCCTGACACTCTCCTTCTCGCCGAAGCTTTCTGGATGATGGAAGGATATTTCACACGCACTCTCGGAATGCACCGCGTTTACAACTCTGCATTCATGAACATGCTCAAAAAAGAAGAGAACTACAAATACCGCCAGACAGTCAAAAACACAATCAATTTTGACCCGCAGATTCTCAAACGTTACGTAAACTTCATGAACAACCCTGACGAAGAGACTGCAGTTGCTCAGTTTGGAAAAGGCGACAAATATTTTGGTGTATGTACGCTCATGGCGACAATGCCTGGTCTTCCGATGTTCGGCCACGGCCAAATCGAAGGTTTTGAAGAAAAATACGGCATGGAATACACAAGAGCCTACAAAGACGAGCAGCCGGACGGTTATCTTGTTGAGCGGCACAAGCGAGAAATCTTCCCGCTCCTCAAAAAGCGTTATCTCTTTGCAGGTGTTGAAGATTTCTTGTTCTACGATGTATGGAACAATGGCAGCGTAAACGAAAACATCTTCGCATATTCAAACCGCTGTGGAAACGAATATTCAGTTGTTTTCTATAATAACAAGTACGAGCGTGCAAGCGGCTGGATCAAGCAGTCTTGTGAATACGCCGTCAAAACTGGCAGCGGAGAGAACGACAAAAAGCTCGTAAGCCGCTCAATCTCAGAGGGTCTGGGGCTTTTGGGCGAAGATGACTACTATATGATTTTCCGTGAGGACAGAAGCAATCTCTGGTATATCCGAAAATCACGCGACATCTGCGAGCAGGGAATGTTCATTTCGCTCAACGGATTTGAAACACAGATTTTCATGGATATTCGTCAGGAGCGCGATGTAGACGGCTCATTAAAAGAACTTTGCGAATTCCTCAATGGTAAGGGAACTCAGGATTTGCACACAGCCTGGCAGGATTTGCATTACAAAAATCTCTATCAGGCATTCCAGAATGTCATTTCTTCGGAGCTATGCACTTCTCTCGGCACTCTCAAAATGACTGCAAAAGAACTAAAAGAAGCAGAATTGAAGAAAGCGACATCGGCCAGCGTCAAAAAGCTTGTCGTTTCTCCGCTTGAATATTTCTACAAAGAAGCAAACAATTTTGCCGAAAAGGAATATATCGCCGAACAGACAGAGCTTATCGCCAAACAAAAGGCAGAAATTGAGCTTCAAATCGAAGAAGAAAAAACAAAGCTTGAAGTAGCAGCAAACGTCTCAAAAGCAAAATCTTCTTCAAGAGCCAAAAAACTTTCTTCTCCAGTCCTCAAAGAACTTGAAAAGGAGCTCGCAGCCCTTGAAAAAGCAACGATTAAATTCACGCCGTTTGTGCTTCCAAAATCATTTGCGTTCCCGGGCGGCAAAAAAATCTCGAACGAAGAAATTTATCTCTACATTTTCAGTATGCTAACACCAATTGCAGAAAGCAAGTTCGCACGAAAATGGAGCCTGGAACGAAAGATTGCGGAATTTACCGGCAACACACCGATCGGAGACATGGTTTCTTACGATTTCTTCAAGCGGGCCTTCATGATTGCAGAAGCAAAATTGCCGAAACTCACTGAATCATCCGTAAAAGAAGACTTGCATTTACTGTCTTCAAATCTTGCGGATTCAGAAAATTCATGGGTATTGCTCGGAGCAAACGAATTCAACGGTACAAAATGGTTCAACAAAGAAAAAATGGAATCAAGCCTTGAATTGTACAAGAAGATTCTCCTGCTCAAAGCAAGCACAGGCAAAAAAGCAGCGATTGAAACTCTGTTCAAGAAACTCAGTGCCGCTCAAAAGAAAGCAGAATACAAATGCGAAGATTTTGTAAAGGCTTTTGAAATTACAAGAAAGAAGAAATAAGTCACAACAACGTGTGCCTTACCCTACGAACATAGTTCGCCGGGAGACTCTCTAAAAACACTTCTCAAGTGTTTTTACACTGCATCGCAGTGCCGCTCGCTAGGAGAGCTTCTCCCCGGCCCCTTATAATTCGTCGGCGATAATCAGCATGACTTCCTCAGGAGAGCTTACACATGGATGCTTAAGCTCAGTTGGAATAAGGGAATCTGGATTTTCGTTCGGAAGCTCTGGAGCCTTGCCCAAAGTGTGACGGATAAATTCGCTGTCAAAAGCCGGATGATCTCGCATTACAAGAACAACCGAAGAGCCTTCGTCGCCAAAAATATCGTTGCGTTTGAGAGCAGCGGCATAAGCCCGGCTTGTTGATTTATTTGCATAAATTCCGTAGTCTTTGAACAATTTCTGACATGCAGCCTCGGTCTCTTCTTTGGAAACCTGAGCCGGATAGACAAAATGTTTGAGCATGAGAGAGCTTGTCGTAAAAATCTCTTCCAGTCGCTCAAGATTTGAAGGGCTTGCCGGGTCGGCATTTCCGCGATTCTTCAAATCAACGATGCTGTCCATAATCTCACAGTTTCCTTCTAAATCTACTTTAATCTCGTCACTTGTAGGGCAAATAAAGCCGTTCACAGGAAGCGAAAGCCGCCATGAATAAAGCCCTGCAACCAGGTTCGAATAATTCCCGCAAGGCATCGCATAGAAAATACCACCATTCACCTGATTTTTAAGCTGACTGAATGCATACGGATAGAAAAACGCTTGAGGCATGAGCCGCCCGATATTTGCAGTGTTTGCGACGGTGAGATTATATTTTTCGACCAATGCACGGTTTGCAAAAATCTCGCGGACAAGCTCGTGACAGAGTTTTTCATCGCCGTCAACCTCAACAGGAAGAACATTGCCGCCGTTCCAGACAAAATCTTCTTTTGTAAGACCACGAACAAAACCTTTTGGGAACAGCAAAACAGCTTTTAGATTGTTTTTGCCACGAATCGCACGTGCCAGGCTTGAAGCAATCTCGCCTGTTGTAGCATCCAAAAATGTTGCGGTGCCGCCCTGCAAAGTAAGGATTGTTTCGAGGCAGTTCACAAGATAAGAAACGCCAAACTCTTTGTGACTCCCGGACGGAGTGTGATAAAGCTCAAGCGTAAAAAGATTCTCGTCAATTTTCTGCACTTTTGGTGAGAACGGAAAAGCCTTTGTCGCAATCGTTTCACAAATAATCGGAGAAAATTCCGTGTTGATGCAAGCAGAAGTCAAAGTTCCCGCAATGCTCGAAAAAGAAGTGTTTTCGTCGGTATACAAAATCCATTTTCGCAAGTCCGCGAATTCTTCAGGAATGTACAAACCGCCGTCTTCAGGCATACAATCAAGAACTGCTTTCGCAAAATTGACAGACACAGAAGGATTTCTTGTAGAAGTAAATTTCATGCTGCCCCCTCTCAAAAAGGTTTACTTCAACTGGAGCCTGGCATACACGCTTCCAGAATTAAGAACTTGGAAAATATCAGGCACTTTTTTGTAGAAAGTACGCTTAGCGTAGAGTTCATCGCCTACACCAATCCGGACAAGCTTTGAAACAGGAATCTCAAAACCGACATTCGCAACGCCAATCCATTCCCAGCCTGAACTCGGACAAGCAGAATCTTCTTGAAGCTGCTCATAATAATCATACATTGCATATCCACGGAAATTCAAGTTTAAAGTTTTGCCTTTTTCGCTTGTATAACGCAATTTGAACACAGTCATTGGACCTGTCGTCATGCTGTAATCCCTGACAACGCTTACCGGTTGCTTTACGATTGGACGATGGTAATAATAATAGTCCGTAGTGCCCATTACATTCCATGCACCATGAAGCTGCCATTCAAGATTAGAATTTTCAAAACGAACACGCTGTTTGATTGCGAGGCCAGGACCTAAGGCTGTAAGCTCATAGAAATGATGCCAGTCAAACTCATATTCCATAACAAGACCAAGAGTTGTATCCGTGTTTTCGGATAACTGAGGAGCGCGGGCAAACAGCATTCCGTCACTGAGGACACGGATGTCGTACATAATCTGCTTGTCCAAATCAGTATATTGACAAATCGAGCCTTTGCCAGAGCCTTTTCCTATAGAAGCAGAAATCTCAAGCTCAAACTGAGAATACGGCTCGTTTGAATCATGGCCATAAGGGTCATTATAAGCGATAAAAATTGAAGGATTAAAATAAAACGGATAGACTTCATGCTGATCGTAAAGAGCCGAATCATAGCCTGAAATATCCGTATAAGCACGTGCCGTACCTACGTTGAATTTAAGAGACAATTCATGAATATTCCGGGTTGTTCCGCGCGGTTTCTGTCTGAGCAAAGTCTGGCTCCAAAGTCGCATTGGATTTATTGCCAATCCCAAAAGACCCGAAATTTCATCGGCGTTCAAAGAGAGACGATAGAGCATTTCACCCATCGCAAACGAGCCGACCGTCGTATAATAAATATCGTTCGTTGAAGGCGCATTTGTTTCACAGAGATATTCCCAGAAACTGGCTCCGACAACAGTAACGGCAAATGACTCTAACTGATTGAGGTTTGCGTTTCGTGATGACTGATAATACAAGCCACCCTGGTACGGATGAAGGACGAAATTAGTCCAATACCAGTCGCGGTCGTACAAAACTTCGCGCTCCCAGAAATGATCCCATTCGCTCCAGCCAGTTTGTGCCCAGCCGGAACCAAGAACCCAGCGATTGTAAGAGGCAAGACCTACATTAAAGAACAACATTCCGCCAATTGCAGTGAACCAATGCTTTTTGCCGTCATTTTCATGCAGCCAGCCGGATGGCTCTGAGTCCGTCTCATTTACAGAAAAAGTTATATCCGATTCTGACGATGATTGCGAATCAACATTCTGTCCAAAAATCACGGAGTTAAAAAAAAGCCCGCTCAACAAAATTGATGATAAAATCCGTTTCATTTTCGTTTCCGTTTTTAGTCTTCAAATTTCTTGATAATGATACAGCCGTTGTGACCGCCAAATCCAAGAGATGCGCTTGCCGCAACTTTTACGTCACAGGCAATACCTTTGTTTGGAGTGTAGTCCAGGTCACAGCCGCCTTCAACATCCTGATTTTCGATATTAATTGTAGGAGGAATAAAGCCCTCGGTAATTGCCTTGACACAGAAAAGAGCTTCGATTGCACCTGCCGCACCAACCAGGTGGCCGGTCATGCTTTTTGTTGAAGAAATGTGAAGTTTGCGTGCATTTTCTTCGCCCAAAGCAAGTTTGAGCATGGCGGTTTCACCAGAATCGTTTGCATGAGTTGAAGTGCCGTGAGCGTTGTAGTACTGAATTTCGTTTGGAGCGATTCCGGCGTCTTCAAGAGCCAGTTTGACAGCCTGTGCAGCCCCGCTTCCGTCTGGCAGAGGAGCCGTGATGTGATAGCCGTCACAACTTGAACCAAATCCTGCAACCTCAGCATAGATTTTTGCACCGCGGGCTTTTGCATGCTCATATTCTTCGAGAATGAACATTGCCGAGCCTTCTGCCATAACGAATCCATCACGATCACGGTCAAAAGGACGGCTTGCTTTTTCTGGAGTGTCATTGTATTTTGAGGCAAGAGCCTGCAATTTTACGAAAGTCGCGATACTGAATTCTGTGATTGCGGCCTCTGTGCCACCAGCGAGCATTACATCAGCCCGGCCAGAACGAATCAAATCTGTGGCCAATCCAAGAGAATCTGTTCCAGAAGCACATGCCGTGTTGATTGTCCATGAAAGCCCCTGGAATCCGTAATAAATATTTACGTTTGCAGCAGCTTCGTTCGAAATCATAAGAGGAGTTGTGAGAGGAGGGAGACGCTCCGGACCAGCAGAAGGATCACAGAACTTGTTGAAACCAGCCTCCGTTGCTTCCATGCCACCCAAACAGCATCCGACCATAACCCCCATCTTTTCGGCTTTTAATGATTCAGCAGTGTAGCCAGAATCGGAAATTGCCTGTGCAGAGGCCGCGAGACAGAATTTTGAAAAACGTGCCATTTTGCGGGTTGCTTTTGAATCAATTCCATATTTGGTGATGTCAAAATCTTTTACCTCTGCGGCAACTTTTACCGGCAATCGGCTTGAATCAAAAAGAGTAATATTTGTGACTCCGCATTTTCCGTTTTTTACGCTATTCCATGTTTCTTCAACTGAATTTCCAACCGGTGAAACACATCCCAAACCTGTGATTACAACTCTTCTCTTTGACATAAGATTCATTTACTCCTATCTAAATAAAAAAAATCCACAACAGTAAAACACCATTGTGGATATTATAGCGAATTTTGTGTAACTTGCAAATGCTAGTCTTTTTGTTTATCTTTTGATTTACTCTTTGAAGAAACTTTAGCATCATCAAGCAGGAGAGCATTTTCTTCGGCATACTGGATACAACGTCGTTCCCAGTCTGCACCACCATGCTTGTCAAATTCTTTAAGCCATGATTCCCAAGTATCCAAATCTCGCCGGCCAGTTACGAAATCTTTTACACATTCTTCGTAAAAACCTTTGAGATCTTTTGAAATTCCAGGAAGATTGTTAATGGCAATAGTCCACGGTTTGCCCTGCATATCACGCAAAAGTTTGAGCGGACTCATTTCCTTTCCGTTTATTGAATACCATGTCGGATAACGAACTGCAAGCTCATCATCACCATTATAGAAGACAAGATTTCGAAGCTGGAGAACAGGAGCAGCAGCCTTTTGCGTGTAAGCCAATTTTGGATCAGGCAGACCTTCAATTGTAAGCGCACCGTTATCATCAATCATGTAATTCACGGCCTCTTCACCGTATGCCGCAGTGATATAGCCGTCAGTGCTCAGCCATTCAAGGAATTTTGCAATAATCGGCATTTTTCCAAGTTCCTGAGCACGGCGTGAAACTGCATAAATTCGATAACCGGTAGCATAAGCTCCGACAGAAGATTTACCATTTGGTCCAACAGGCGGATCAATCAAAATCCATTCTGCATCAGGGAATCGCTCATCAAATTCTTTATAATTGGACTCCATCGCAAACGCAGCATTCTGCTCACGCATCATACCGATTTTTCCTGACTTCCAGGCTTCACGGAAACTGTTTTTTGAATGAACTGTCCAGCGAGGATCGATAAGACCGTCCTCCGAAAGTCTATGAATGTATTCCAAAGCCTGCTTGTACTCCGGCTTGTGGATGTTAAGCCCTGCATTGCCTTTTGTGGAGTTAAATGTACCTTCAACACCAAAAGCACCAAAGAAAGGCGCAAAACGGCATCCCAATCCTTCTTCGATTGCACGGATATCAACATAAGCACCATAACCATAAGTGTCGTTTCGTCCGTTGCCATCTGGGTCATTGAACGTAAATGCTTTCATTACATCATAATAATCATCCAAAGTGACAGGAATTGAGAGCCCGAGCTTATCAAGCCAGTCTTTACGAATCAGAATACCTTCGTTACGATCGATTGAGCCTGACTGAGAAAGACCATAGCAAACACCGTCAAAAGAAGCGGCCTGTATTGAAGTATCATCATACATTTTAAGTGTTCGCTCCGGCATCAAAGCATACAAACCATCGACACGAGTGACATAGTTTTCGCGGACAAGAGTTGTAAGGACATCACGGTTGACCATGAAAATATCTGGAAGGGAGTTTGATTTTGCTGCATCAAGGAGAACTTCTGCCTGCTCGTCCTTGTTTGTCGGAAGAGGAACGGCAGTGAGAGAAATACCCAAGTCCTTCTCTACGAAGTCAATCAAAACACAGTCTTCTGGCAGAGGAGCGGCATCACTTGTGTACGGACTATACCAAAGTTCAAGTTTATTAAGCTCACCAATACCTTCAAGGTCGATCCGTTCACAAGCCGTAAACAAAAATCCAATAACCAAAAGAGACGAAATAATTCCTGTATATTTTTTCATGGACAAATCCTTTTTTATTTCTTCTATTATATTATCGGCAAGAAAGAGAATAAATGCAAGAATTTTAAATCGCTGCCAGAGCCTGTTTTAAATCGGCAATGATATCCTCTGTTGCCTCAATTCCGCAGGAGAATCGAACCATATCAGGACCTACTCCACAGGCAACAAGCTCTTCGTCTGTAAGCTGGCGGTGAGTTGCGCTGGCCGGGTGAAGAACACAAGTGCGGGCATCTGCAACATGGGTCGCAATCATGGCAAGCTTGAGGTTCTTCATGAACTTCTCGGCAGCCTTTCTTCCGCCTTTAACGCCAAAACTTACGACGCCGCAAGTGCCGTTCGGCATGTATTTCTGAGCAAGCTCGTAGTATTTGTTTCCTTTGAGGCCGGGATAATTGACCCATGCAACATTCTCGTTCTGAGACAAGAATTCAGCAACGGCCTGACCGTTTGCACAGTGCTGCTTCATTCGGACAGGAAGGGATTCGAGGCCGAGGTTGAGCATGTAAGCGTTCATCGGAGACTGAATTGAGCCAAAGTCACGCATGAGCTGGGCAGTGCATTTTGTGATGAAAGCACCCTCTTTGCCGAATTTTGTGGCGTAAGTGATTCCGTGATAGCTTTCGTCCGGCGTGCAGAGGCCCGGGAATTTCTCGCTATGTGCCATCCAGTCGAATTTTCCAGAGTCAACGATACAGCCGCCGACTGTCGCATCATGGCCGTCCATGTATTTTGTGGTTGAGTGAGTTACAATGTCGGCTCCCCATTCAAAAGGACGGCAGTTGATTGGAGTTGCGAAAGTGTTGTCAACGATAAGAGGAACGCCGTTTTTGTGAGCAATTTTTGCCCAGCGTTCGATGTCAAAGATTGTGAGGGCCGGGTTTGCGATTGTCTCGCCAAAGACAGCCTTTGTGTTCGGTTTGAATGCGGCCTGAATTTCTTCGTCAGTTGCGTCCGGGGAGATGAAAGTGAAGTCAACGCCCATTTTTCGCATGGTGACATTGAAAAGATTGAAGGTTCCGCCATAAATTGAGCTTGAAGCTACAATGTGGTCGCCGTTCTGAGCGATGTTGAAAGTTGCGAAGAAGTTCGCAGCCTGACCGCTTGATGTGAGCATTGCGGCTGTTCCGCCCTCAAGGGCACAGATTTTGCCTGCAACCATGTCGTTGGTCGGATTCTGCAAGCGTGTATAGAAATATCCAGAGGCCTCAAGGTCAAAGAGCTTTCCCATGTCCTCTGAAGTGTCATATTTGAATGTTGTAGACTGAATGATTGGAATCATTCGAGACTCACCGTTTTTTGGCTGATAGCCGGCATGAATACATTTTGTTGCGTTTTCCATTTTTTTCCTCGTAAGAATATTTTAGAGAAAAAATGAAAAAAAATAAACCACAGTTGAACAAAGATTTAGGCAGATTATTTTTTCTTTTGCTCGGAAAGGCTGTTGCGCTCCCAGAAAACTCCGTCGCTGTAGCCCTGAATTGACTTGTCGCTTTCGGCGCGAAGAAGCCGTTTTTCTGCCCAGAGGCAGTACTCTTCGTTCTGTTCGATTCCGACATAGCGGCGGCCGAGTTTTTTTGCCACCACGCTCGCAGTTCCGCTTCCGAGGAAGGGGTCGAAGACGATGTCGCCAGGTCGGCTTGAAGCAAGCACAAGCTTTGCGTAGAGTTTTTCGGGCTTTTGGGTCGGGTGGTCGGTATTTTCGGGCATTGACCAGAAGGGAATTGAAATGTCATCCCAGAAATTTCCCGGATATGTGAGGCGGAAGTTTCCGTCTTCGCTTTCGTCCCAGTCCTTTGGCTTTCCGTTTTCCTTGTAGGGGGCGATTACCCTGCGCTTCATCTTTACGGATTCGACATCGAAGTAATAATCCTTGGGATTTTTGACCGCAAACCAGATGTCTTCCATTGAGTTCTTCCAGTTAGAAGATGCTCCCCTGCCCTTTTCGCGCTGCCAGGTGATTCTGTTGAGGACTGTAAGCTCTTTTTCAACAGCCCTCTGAAGGGAAGAAGTACATTTCCAGTCACCGCAGATGTAGAGGGAGCCTGTGGGCTTTAGTTTTTTGCACACGAGCGGAAACCAAGTGGAAAGATAGTCGTCGTAAGACTCTTCCGAGCGGGCATTAAAGACCTTTCCGTGAAAATCCTTGGTGAGATTGTAAGGCGGGTCGATTATGATTAAATCCGCGAATTCATCAGGAAGAAGAGGAAGGACTTCAAGCAGGTCAGCGTTTATTGTTTTGTCGAGGATTTGGGAAACGAAAGAACTGTCATTATCGGGCATGACCCGATAATCTGCTCGTAAATCTTCTATATTGAGAAGGCGTTTTTTGAGTTCCGGGATTTCGTTTCCTTCAAGAGTGAGCGTGCGGTTTCTTGGTGCTTTAGTTTTTTCTGTATTCACTTCTAATCCTCAAAATTTAGCGGGCGTTGCGGGGCGGCGTTTGAGCCCCGCAGAAGGGGGTGTCGGCGCAACGAAGTGCGACGCAGGGGGAAGGCTTTCCCCCTTAATCTCTTCTTCTTCCGCGGTTTGCAATCAGGAGAATACGCACGAACGATGCGATTGCACTGAGCGCACTGGCGACGTAAGTCATGGCTGCAGCCCAGAGAACGCTCCTTGCGCCCGAAAGTTCTTTTTTATCTACAAAAACACCGGCTTCCTTGAGGATTTTAAGTGCCCGGCGGGAAGCATCGAACTCGACAGGAAGGGTTACAAGGTAAAAAAGCGTAGCGCCGGCAAAAAGAAGGAGACCGATGTCTGTAACCATCTGCAAAATCGGGAGGCGGCATTCTGCATAAGCCGATGCTCCGAAACCGATTCCAATCAAGACCATAAGGGGGCCAAGCCGGGAACCCAGGTTTGCTACAGGAACAAGGGCGCGGCGGAAATTAAGCGGAAAATAGCCGACGTTGTGCTGGATTGCATGTCCTGTTTCGTGGGCTGCAACTCCAACTGCCGCAATCGAGGTGCTTGAATAGGTTGCGTCACTGAGGCTCAGTATTTTTGTAACAGGATTGTAGTTGTCGGTTAAATTTCCGTGGATATGTTCGATTTTAACGTCGGTAATGCCGTTTGCCCTGAGCAGGATTGCAGCCGCCTGGGCTCCGGTAACTCCGCGCTGGGTGCGGATTCTGTCATATTTTGCAAAACGTGATTTTACAGCCGCACTGGCCCACAAACTGAGCAGAAGAGCGGGAATAACAAAAATCAGATAAGTGTAATCAATTCCGTAATAGTACATACCCTAATTATAGATTAGGAATGAGAAATGAGCAATCAGTGGTTATTTTCAAAGGAGTTTCCTTTACGAAAGTCTTATTTACTTCAAGGACAGACCACTGTTTTGTATAAATCTCTTTCCATAAATTAAATTCTTATCCATAGCTGATTTTCGCCAAAATCACCATAGATTGTGTAAGTTTTTACAAAAACATTTTTTTCATTTATCTTAACTTTTTCTGCCAATCCACTTTCATTAATTTTCAGGGCAATTTGACCATGATATTGTGCAACAGTACAGTTTTTTGGAAAAGATTCAAGATACACTTGATGATAATCTTTTTTAAGCAATTCGTTTATAACAGAATGTGAATCAAAATAATCATCTTTTCTAAATTTCTTGACAATATTTTCAATTGCAGTTGCCAATTCCATATTTTACTCCTGCACTATACCTAAAGTTTTTTCGTACTGCTCAAACTTTTCCAACTCAAATAAACCATCATCAATATCAAAATATTTTACTTTATCATAGTAATCTATATATTTTTCAAATCTTTCACCAAAACTTCCTATAACGGTTGGAATAATTGTTCCACCCGCAATTATAACATCAGTTTTTCCAGAATCAACAATATCAACTTTTAAAGCTTGATTCAAATAATCCACAACAACAAGTTCTTTTTTTATTTTCCATGTTCTTAAATCAAATTCTCCGTCAACCTCAGCAAGTGAACCAGATATATTAAAATTCGGTATGTAATATGCATGTTGTTTTTCAAAAGCTTTATTTCTTAAGAGTTTTAAGTTTCGTTCGCGTTCATTTATACCATGATATGTATAACCTTTTGCAATATTTGTACCTTGCAGGTCAAAAGAGTTTTTAATTTCTTCTATTTTTTTGGGTGCTAAATCTTTAACTTTATCAATACGTTGCAACATTGCTTGTTTTTTAGTTTCTACATCTTCTAATGGTCGAAGATTTTCAATTTCAGTTACACAAATACTCCATCTTCCACCAAAACTATTATCATATTTAATTTTACCTTTTATTGTGCATGTAACGACTTCTTTTTCCCATGCATGATGTCTTATTCGTTCATATAAGTTCGGATATTTTTTTTCAACCTTAGAATAATCAACATTATTAATAATCTCATGGGCACCGGTATATTTTATTCCTCCACCATAATAATTCTGAATAATAATTTTTTTTGGAACTTCATTTGGATGTAAATTGTTAAATTCCTCAAGAGTTATTATTTCATACCCATCTTTTGTCTTTTCACCTGCTACATAAGCAAACTGCACCATCAAAATAAATGAACAGAACCCTAAAAACAACGATTTTTTCAGTTTCATATAAATCTCCTAATCGCAAGATTGTAGTTATTTATTAATTATTCACTACATATAACGTAAATAATTATATTATACACGCTATATATCGTCAAGTTTCTATAAAAATACGCAAAATGAAGTATTTTTATGATTATGGATTCGATTTTCAAGAATACATTACGCTCAGAATTGGATTTTCAGGATATAAAAGTAAAAGAACTTTCCGTTCGTACAGGTATTTCTCCTAGAACCTTGGAAGGATATCTGAGTTCACGAGGTTCAATTCCACCAGCCGATGTTGCTTTTAAAATTGCTCAAGCCCTGAATGTTTCTGTTGAATATCTGGTAACTGGAAATTCAACTTATAATCAAAAATATAGCCAGCAAAACAGTATGGAAGAAAAGCTTTCTATCCTTCCACTTGAAAAGAAAATGATGTTAAAGGATTTTATCGGAATATTGGATAATTATGAAATCAAAAATAAATGATAGATAATAGATTTGGCAACATCCAAACCCATTTTTCCCGTGTCTGAACCATTCTGAGATAAATTTCTTATCCATAAACTTCGCAGTCCCTTAGATTTGAGTCTTGCGGCTTAAAAAAAACTAATTTATAATTGAATTATGCCAACTGTATTGAATGAAAAAGGTTTTCGATTCTTTTTTTTCTCAAATGAAGGTAATCCTCTTGAACCATGCCATATTCATGTCAGAAAAAACGGATCTTTGGCTAAATTTTGGATCAATGATAAATGTTCACTAGCTCAGAACCTCGGTTTTACAGCAAAAGAATTAAATGAAATTTCAGATATTATAAATTCAAACATATTTGTAATAAAGGAGGCCTGGAATGGATTTTTCACTAAATAATGCTCGTGCACAAAAAGTTTGGTGCGATACAGAAAATCTCTGGCTTCTGCTTTTAGACGGAAGACAACTTTCTATACCCCTGATTTTTTTTCCAAGATTGGCCAGTGCCTCTCCTGAAAATCTTTCTAAATATGAACTAAGTGGCGGAGGTATCGGGATCCACTGGGACAGCCTTGATGAAGATTTATTTGTACCGAATCTGCTTTTGGGAATTACAGATATAAACAGGCTTGATAAGCCCGCGTAATTGACGAAGTGTGCGAGAAGATTTAATCCGCTAATGCACAAGTTTTCTCTTTATGCTAGAATCCTGTCATGCGTAAATTTTTAACCTGGCTCAAAAATCTTTTCAAAAAGGAAGTCATGCTTTCTGTTTCGCTTTTGGTAGCTGCGGCTTCTCTTTTTATCACGCCGCCTTCGACCGAGCTTCTTCACGACATCAACTGGCGCACTCTTGCCACTCTTTTCATGCTTCTTTCGGTCCTGGAAGG
>CACZYY010000019.1:28731-35324 GCA_902785455.1 uncultured Spirochaetaceae bacterium | reverse complement strand
ACAAAACGCGTGTAGCATGCTAGCATGCGTTTTCGACAAGACGTTTTCACGACTGGAAGCCATTTTTAACAGGGAATATATTATAATGCGTTTGCCCTGAAGCGAAAACTGAAACTTAGTTTTTTTTGAGAATCAGTGTACATCCGTGTTAATCTGTGGTTAAATATTCACCATGGATTTGATAAATCTCGAAGAAGAAGAGAATAAAAAGATTCGTGCCCTGCTCGTTGGAGCGCCAGCCGCAGATATTTCAGAGCTTTGCGGGCTTGTAAAAACATTGGGCTACGAAATTGCGCGCACCGTGATTTTGACACGCATGGAGCAGAACCCGGTCTACGGATTTGGAAAAGGTAAGGCAGAAGAAATTGCCGCTCTCTCAAAAGAACTTGAATGTGATCTGATTATTTTTGACTTTGAGATTTCACCGCGAAAGCAACGCAACTGGGAAAAACTCGCAAAAATCCCTGTCATTGACCGTCAGGAAGTGATTCTCCGTATTTTTGCAAGCAGGGCTCAGACAAAAGAGGCCGTCCTGCAGGTTCAGCTTGCACAGCTTGAGTATGCCCGCCCGCGTCTGGCTCATTCTTACGGCGACATGGCCCGTCAGCGCGGTGGCAACTTCGGATCAAAAGGCAGCGGTGAAACTCAGCTTGAGCTTGACATCCGAAAAATCCGCGAAAAAATCCAGCAGCTCAAAAAAGAACTCGAACAGGTCGTGCGTGACCGAGAGACCCAGAGAAAACGCCGCGAAAAGATTCCGCTTCCGTGCTGTGCACTGGCTGGCTACACAAACGCAGGAAAATCTTCTCTTTTGAACGCGCTCACTGGAGCCGATGTCTTTGTCGAGGACAAACTTTTTGCAACCCTCGACCCAACCACCCGCAAATTGCAGCTAAAATCTTCCATCAAAACAAGCGAAGACGAAAAGGGCTTTGCGGCGAACATTCTTCTTACGGATACGGTAGGATTTATCTCGAACCTGCCCCACTCGCTCGTAAATGCTTTCAAATCCACCCTGGAAGAAGCACAGCGGGCAAATCTCATTCTTCTGGTGCTTGATTCAAGCGACGAAAAGGCCGAATTCCAGTACAACACTGTCGTAAGAGTTCTTGAAGAAATCGGGGCCGAGAACACTCCGAGAATCATCGTTCTGAATAAAATCGACAAACTGGCGGACAATCCTGCTCAGCTCGCAAAAATGACAAGTCTCTTTCCGGATGCAATCAAAATCAGCGCAAAAACTCACGAGGGATTTGAAGAGCTTTCAGCAAAAATCTGCGATGAGCTTTTGGGTGAGGAACTCAGCTACATAATTCCGATGGACAAGCAGAATCTTTTGAATGAATCACGCAAGACCGGCATTATCCTTGAAGAAAACTGGCTCGACGACGGAATCCATATCAAAATCAAGGGCGGAGAACTCAAAAAGAATCCGCGGCTTTCAAATCTTCTCGCCCCGCATGCAGAAAATCCTGAGCAGGCAAAAAAAGCTCAGCCGGAGCCAGAAAAATCCGGATTCAAAAAGAAATTCGGAGCGGACTGGTAAGGAAAGTGGAAAGTGGAAAGCGGAAAATTGAAAATTGAAAATTGAAAGCTAAAAAGTGAAAATCTAAGAAGAGGTAAAGTTATGCGGAATCTTAATAAAGTTCTTTTGTTGCTGGCCAGTGTTATTCTCATTTTTATTACGGCGGTTACGGCTATTGCAGTCTGCACTAAGAATGCTCATCCTGGAGCAGGTTTGCGCCGTGAAGATCCTTCACCCAAGTCAGTTTCTTCCACAAAGACGGCTTTCAATAATATAGGGCAAATCCGTGTGTTCACAAAAGAAGACGAAAATGCCGGAAAAAGCGTGATTGTTCTGGTTCCCTGGCTGGAGTACGACGGCACGGACCAGGCCTTTTACGAGGAACTTGACCGAAAGCACCAGAGCATAAAATTAATGTTCACAAACTTTTTCTCGAATCACACAAAATCTGAGCTTCTGGGACTAGGCGAAGAAAAAATCAAGAACGAACTCAAAGCACAGGTAAACGAAACGCTTGTTCTCGGAAAAATCAGCGGCATCTACTTCAACGACTATCTTTTTTTGGATTAGCCGCAACCAATGGGGCAGTTTCTGGGTCTAAGGAAGTATAAAGTATGCCACACAGATTTGAGATTCCTACGGAATCTCCATTACTGGACTTTGATTTTGCGTAGCAAAATCGAATCTGTGTGGTAATAATGGAGTCAAAAATGGAACACATCACATCGCCTGCGGCACAGGTTATCATCTCGCTTATTCCGATCGTAGGGATTTTCATCGGCGGCACAATAATTTTCTTCGCCCTTTTGTGGATTCATCACGAAAACAAGCAGAAAATTCAATCCGGCGACAAATCCAAATCAAATTTCAACTACAAGGCAGCGACCCTTCTTTCTGGGCTTTTGCTTACAGGAATCGGCGGAATGCTATCTATATTCTTCACTCTTTTTGCAGGTGTTTCTCCTTCACTTTTGGGCGGGCTGATTCCACTCACAATCGGTGTCTGTCTGCTCTTGTTCTACAGGCTTTTCGACTGGAACAATGACTCTCGATCAACTTATAACTAAAAAACGCGACAATGCGTTGATTAAGGCTACATTATCAGGTGACTCAAAGGCATTTTCCAAGCTTATTTCCTACCATAAAAAGCGGGTTCAGGCTTTGGGAATGAGTTTTTTTAAGAACGAGGCGGATACGGAGGATTTTGAGCAGGAAGTTTTCTTAAAAGCTTATACAAACCTTGCTACTTTCAAAGGCGATTCTTCCTTTCCAACATGGCTAATGACTATTGCTTACAACACGGCGGTGAACGCAAAGAGCCGAAGAAAGGAATATCTTCCGATTTCGGATGAGGAAAACATCGAGGATACTTCCATCACACCCGAAAAGAATCAAATCAGGAAGCTGACTGTTCTTGCCGTGCGAGAAGCTGTCAGGGATTTGCCAGAAAAATTCAAAATCTGCGTAGAGCTATACTTTTTTTATGATAATTCACATGCTGAAATCAGTAAAATCACAGGGGAGCCAATCAACACGATAAAATCACACATTTTTCGTGCGAAAAAAATCTTGCGAGAAAGATTAAGGAGCTATTATGAAGAATGAAACTTGTGAAAAAAACATGGACAAATTTCTTGCCCTCGACAAATATGAAAGAATTCCGCTCGGAGTAACGCTGCACTTCTTGTGCTGTAAAAAATGCCGCACTCAGGCGCGCTATCTCACGCTTGCCGAACGATACACAAGCGAGCCAATCAGAGAAACGCCAGTCAAAAACATGCTCGAAAACATACCGATAAAGCCTGTCTCAATGGCTAAGTGGATTATTTCCGGCATCATTATGATTTTGATGATGGTAACATTCGGGCTTTTTCTGAACAAAACCGACAGCACAACCTTTGCCATAATCTTCAACGTGCTCTTCGGCCTGATAATCACAGCCTACTGCTCAATTTTTGTCGCAGCAAACATGGATTTTTTTATGAAGAAATCCTCAAAGCTCTGGAATTAAGACATTTAAATGTAGAGTTTTGGAATTTACGGGCTTTATCAAAAAAAGGCTCCCAGTCATAAAAACAGCTGGAGTTGGGGTTCTATGCAAAAGCAAGAAAAGTTCTGGAATTAAGACATATATCCGACAAATGCAAAAAGGCGTGCGGAATCGGGGTTCTGACACAATCCCGCCTGAGCTTCGCTCACTGCGAGGGTTGGGGCAGGTTCCCGATGGGAGCACGCCTTTTTTTATAAGCCAATAAAGTTTTAATTCCAGAGATTTTCTGGATTGACCTGTTTGTTGTTCTTGAACACTGTGAAATGCAAGTGCGGACCTGTACTCATGCCTGTGCTTCCGACTCGGCCGATTCTTGTATCCTGAGTAACGTAATTTCCTTTATGACAAAGAATTGCACTCATGTGTCCGTAAAGCGTCTTGTATCCAGAATGATGGGCGATAATAACGTAGTTTCCGTAAGTGGAGTTATAGCCGGTTGCCGTAACTTTTCCTGGCAAAGCGGCGTAAATGTTTGTGCCTGTAGGACAAGCCATGTCAACTCCAGAGTGATAAGAGCGTGCGCCTGTGAAAGGACTTGCTCGCCATCCGAAGCTTGAAGACTTGTACCATCGCGCACGGATAGGTTTTCGGAACAAATCACCGTTGATTTCCTGACGGGTAACCCAGTCAAGCTCTGCATCAGGAACGAAAATTGTGCTGCCCGCATTGATAGCAGAAGCAAGCTCAATATGGTTTACGGCAGAACATTTTGCCGCATCAACCTTGTATTTCTCGGCGATGGTCTCAATTGTTTCGCCGTCTTTTTTGACATTGTAAAGGATTCCCGGCATTGTTGGGATTTTAAGATAATCGCCAATCTGCAAAAGGCGTGAATTTCGAATGTTGTTGACCGAAATGATTGTGTCAGAAGTGATGTCAAACTGCTCGGCAATCCGGCCAATCATATCACCGGAACGAACCCGGTAGGCAAAATAAGAAAGATTGTAGGAATCTTCAAAAACAACAGGAACAGACTCGTCCCCACCCTGGGCTTCAGCAATTCCGTCCAAAACTTCTTCTGTGACAGGGATAGTTGGGCTTTCAAAACCGCCCTGCCCGTTATTTTCTGACTTTGAAGAATGGTTCGCAAAAACCATAGTGCCGGTCAATACAAGTGCACATACACCAAAAGTGATAGAAAAGCACTGCGCGGCATTCCTGACCGACATTTTTTTGATTGTATTCTTGACTCCCCAAAAAACTTTTTTCATTTTTTACCCAACCCAATCAAGTATGTTTCAAAAGACTCCGAGCGGCATGCCTGCGGCTTGAACCCTTTTGCTGCCGTGAAAACTTCACGCATTTTTTTAAGCAAAGCCTGCTGATCTCCATTCTGGAAAATCTTAACGGCGAAATTACCACCAGTCTTGAGCATCGTCTCCGCATACCAGATAGCCATTTTTACAAGCCCCTGGGAACGGGCTGTATCAACGACACGGTTTCCTGTGGTGAGAGGCGCTGCGTCACAAACTACGAGGTCGAATGGACCTTCTGCCTTGATCTGGTCAAAAATCTCTTTTTGCTGCAAGTCGCCCTGGATGAAGACAAGATTGTCGCCCTTTACGCTCTTGGAAAGCGGATTCAAATCGCACGAAACGACCCTGCCGCTGCCTTCCATAGCACGGAGCAAAAAAGTTGTCCAGCTTCCTGGAGCCGCACCCAAATCAAGAACCTTGTAATTCTTCTTAATCATGCCGAATTTCTGGTCAATTTCCTGCAATTTGTACACAGAACGAGCCGGGTAACCCTCTGAGAATGCCTTGCGAGACCAAAAATCAGGTTTTTCATAAGAATTTGCCATAATAAAACCCATTGGAATCACCTAAATGATTCCACATACTTAATTGTCGGTGTGTATTAAATCAGATTTTAGCGAAAAAGTGAAGTGTAATCTTCATTTGACAACAATGTATTGATATAGTATTATAGAAGAACTGATTTCATAAACTAGGGGAAGTCTAAAATGGACAAGAATTTGATTATGTTCATTGGTCTCCCGGTTGCAGGAATCGTTCTTGGATGGATTATTCGATGGTGTTATGCCAGATTTCAACTATCTGCGTCAGAACAAAAAGCTGAACGCTTAAGACAGGATGCAATAAAGGAAGCAGAAGCACAGAAAAAAGAAATTTTGCTCGAAGCAAAAGATCAAATCATTCGTGAACGAAAACAGCAGGAACGGGAAGATCGTGAACGACGCGCTGAGGTTCAGCGATACGAAGCGCGTGTTAGCAAAAAAGAAGAGCTGATTGACAAACGTGCCGAAGAATTCGACAAGAAAGAACTCGAATTCGCAGACCGTGCCAATGCAATGAAAAAACGTGAAGAGCAGCTTCACACACAGGAAGAGCAATACCGCAAAGAATTAGAGCGGATTTCAGGTCTTTCTGCACAAGAAGCCAAAGATTTAATAATCAAGAATCTTGAAAACGACGCTCGCCACGATGCGCAGGCTCTTTTAAACAAAATTGAACAGGACGCACAGCTTTCAGCCGAAAAGAAAGCTCAGGAAATTCTTATTTCCACAATTCAGCGAATCGCAACAGAAACCACTGGCGATTTAACAGTCACTACAGTTTCATTGCCAGGCGATGAAATGAAAGGCCGGATCATCGGTCGTGAAGGCCGTAATATCCGTGCGCTTGAAACACTCACAGGCGTTGACATCATTATCGATGACACTCCAGAAGCAGTTGTTATCAGCTGTTTTGATCCTGTTCGCAAGGAAATTGCAAAACAGTCGCTTGAACGCCTTGTTACGGACGGTCGAATCCATCCGGCCCGCATCGAGGAAATCGTTCAAAAGGTCACACGTGAGATTCAACAGAAGATTTACGAAGAAGGCGAAAAGGTACTTTTCGATTTGGGAATCCACAATATGAGTCAGGACGGTGTCCGTGCCCTCGGAAGATTGTACTTCCGCACAAGTTACGGACAGAACGTTCTCACCCATTCCAAAGAAGTTGCCGAAATCGCTTCATTGCTTGCAGCCGAAATCGGAGCAAACAAAGAGCTTGC
>CACZYY010000019.1:0-28681 GCA_902785455.1 uncultured Spirochaetaceae bacterium | reverse complement strand
AACGCAATTGCGGCCCACCACAACGATGTTGAGGCCACGACAATCGAGGCGGTCATCGTTCAGATTGCCGATGCGATTTCTGCAGCACGTCCAGGTGCCCGTCGCGAGACAGTTGACAACTACGTTAAACGACTGGAGAACCTTGAAGAGACTGCCGAAAAGTTCAACGGTGTCGAAAAGGCCTATGCAATTCAGGCTGGTCGAGAGCTTCGAATCCTCGTTAACAACGAGAAGATTCCAGACAATGAAGTCAAAGAGCTCGCACAGAAGATTGCCAAGCAGATTGAAACCGACATTCGTTATCCCGGCAGAATCAAGCTTACAATGATTCGCGAAACACGAATTATCGAGTACGCAAGATAAAATTAACAATGAGCAGTTAGCAATTTCCGCTGACTGCTTTTTTTATACCCCGGGGGCCTGCGCGTTCGGAGCATAGCTCCGAACGCGACTCGCTAAAATCGCTTCTCAAGCGTTTTTACCTTGCTTCGCAAGGCCGCTCGCTACGCGGAAAAATCATAGATTTTTCCGAGACTCGCTAAAATCGCACCTCGTGCGATTTTACCCTGCTTCGCATGGCCGCCCACTGCGCGCTCGGAGCACAGCTCCGAACGAGACTCGCTAAAATCGCACCTCGTGCGATTTTACGACGCTATGCGTCGCCGCTCGCTACATATGAAATCCTTCACCTAAATAGATTTCGCGGGCAACTGGGCTGTCGATGATTTCTTGGCGGGTTCCCTGAATCAGGATTTGACCGGTACTTACGATAATAGCACGGTCAGTAATCTCTAATGTGTCACGAACGTTGTGGTCTGTGATTAAGACGCCAATTCCACGATTTGCGAGAAGTTTAATCATTCCTTTGATGTCTGCTACGGCAATCGGGTCAATACCTGCAAACGGCTCGTCAAGAAGAAGGAATTTTGGCTCGATTGCAAGAGAGCGGGCAATTTCCGTTCTTCGTCGTTCACCACCAGAAAGAGTATAAGCTAATTGTTTTCTGATGCGGCCTATTGCAAATTCTTCTATTAACTCTTCAAGTTTTTGTTTTTTTTCGGCTCTTGTTAAGTCTGGGCGAGTTTCCAAAATTGACCATATATTTTCTTCAACCGTAAGTTTTTTAAAAACACTCGGTTCCTGTGGAAGATATGAAATTCCAAGCTGAGCACGCTTATACATCGGAAGGGGCGTAATTCGTTTGCTGTCCAAAAAAATCTCGCCAGATGTCGGTTTGTAAAATCCAACTATCATATAGAAACTTGTCGTTTTTCCGGCACCGTTCGGACCAAGCAAGCCCAAAACTTCACCTGTGTGCATTTGAAAATCAACGCCCTGAACAACACGTTTTTTACCAAAAGATTTATAAAGAGAACTTACTCTGAGAGTGTGATAAGGCTTGACTTCAGATTCTTGAACGCTCTCCTCAGAGGTAACTTCATCTGAGCTATCTGCGTTTGTAATATCATCAGTTTTTGTATCTGAAAAATCAGAGTTTTCACTTTCTTCTTTGGGAAGTTGTGCTTGCTCAATTTCAGTTGGAAATTCTTCATAATCACTCATGATTTTTCTCCTTCAGGTTTTTCAGAGCTTTGTTTTTCTGATTTGGAAGGCTCTTCGTTCTTTTCTGATTTATCTTCGCCAGTCTCTTGAGTGTCTTTGTCAGCAGCATCATTGTTAAGAATATCGGTTATAGTCGGAAGTTCTGGTTTTTCTTCGGTATTTTTATTTTCAGCGGTTGTATCAGAAGAATCATTTTGAGATTCAGGCTTCTTCTCCTCTTTCTTTGAATCTGTTACAGTTCCGCTTACACGACCAGACAAGGTAATTTCCTGTGAGTCAAGATTAAGAACAATCTCCTGAGCACGAAATGTATCCGCCCCCTGCACAATTTTTGGATTACCGCTCATTTCCAGCATTTGAGCTGTTTTTCGATAAATTGCAAAAGCTGCCGTGCAAGTATTGTCTTTTTGCTTTATGGTAACACCAATCTGCATTGTAGCTATTTCTTTATCCTGATTGTACTCGATAATTTGAGCATCAATACCGACTTCATTTTCAACATCGAGCATGTGAACTGAATCCTCAAGGCGAGCAAGCTTTGTCTGCCGGTCATAACGCAAACGTCCACAAGTGAAATCCATTTTAGTCTCAGTGTTTTTGCCTTCCACGCTTCCTTCTGCAGTTATATAGCGGAAGTCATCACCGTCAAGCGAAATTGAATCGGCTTTTATTTCCATTACAGATGTTTTTACGAAAGCATGTCCAACAAGTTTTGTCTCATCAGTTTTACTCCCGGATACTCCAGTCATGGAATCCGCCTGAAACTTTATTTCTTCCGAAAATGCGATCGAACCAAAAGAAAAAATACAGAGGCCTATAAGAAATCTAAAAATATGGGATTTATTCTTCACTTGCAGCCTCATTTTCAGAAACAACATTTTCAGCTATTGCGGAAGTTTTATCATCATCAGTGATTATTGTGCCGGAAACAGTGTCAACGAAAGAAAAAGATTTGCTCACCCCGCTTGCGCTAAAACCATATCCCTGCATCATTATATCATTTTTTTTGAGACGGACCTCACTGCTCTTACCGCTTGTGATTTGCTCAGTTTTTTTGTTGAAATTGAGGGAATCTGCTTCTATTAACATATCTTGCTTTGGAAGCCTCAGCTGAATGTCACCGTAGAGCGTGTAGATTTCTTTTTTGGTATTTGCTGAAATAAGCTGGCAAGAACCGCCAGTATCTTCTTTTCCGTCTGTGTCATAAGTTTCAAATACGGCATTTTTTGCAAAAACAGCATTGTCACTTTTGTATTGTTCAAGCTGCTCTGCCTTCAAGGAAACATTTTTTTTACTGGCCTCATATTTCGTATAACTTGCGTTCTTAAAGCAGAACTCAGGAATTGAAGCCTCGGAATTTTCGCTGTTCAAGTAATTTAATGAGCATGAAACAGAGAATAAAATTCCAATTATTAATAGAAAAGAATATAACTTTTTCATTGCGTATAATTAGATTTTACCATATAACATTTATTTATTTCAACGGAAAGAATTTTAAACTTCTTTTTCAATATAAATTTAATTTTATTTACAATTCAAAAACAAGGGTGTATAATATAGATTATGGCAGACTTATTAACAGATGCAGAATTTGATATGTTCCGAAAAGTCATTTATGACGAAAGCGGAATCACCTTCTCGGCTACGAACCGTTCAATCCTCGACAGCCGTTTGAAGGAAAAACTACGCGAAAAGCAGCTGGACTCTATCGAAGAATATTATCGACTCGTCATGTCTAACAAAGAAGAGATGAAAATAATGCTCGACTCTGTTACGACAAACCTTACCCGATTCTTCCGTAACCAGCCTCATTTCGATGCGCTTGTCAATTATGTAATTCCACATGTAATCGAGAATAAAAAGAAAACCGGAGACACTACTATCAAAATTTGGAGTGCAGGTTGTTCAACAGGCGAGGAACCGTACACAATCGCAATGATTCTTGCCGACGTACTTCCTCCACCATACAAATTCCAGATTACAGCTTCGGACATTTCGCTCAAATGTCTCATGACCGGACAGGCTGGCTTTTATCCCGAAGCTCGAATCACTGGTATTCCGCAAAAATATCTCGACCGCTTCTTCATCAAAAATGACCGCGGTTATCAGGTAAAGCCTGAGCTTATGCAGACTATCAAGTTCGACTACCATAACCTGCGGAATGATTCTGGCGCAAGAAACCTTGATGTCGTATTCTGTCGGAACGTTCTTATCTATTTTGACGAACCGGCTCAAAAGAACGTAATAGACCGTTTCTGGAATTCTATGGCTCCAAATTCATATTTGTTCATCGGACACTCAGAAAGTTTGTTCGGCATGGATACCAAATTTGAATTCTTGAAAACTGATTGGGCTTGTTTATATCAAAAGCACTCATAAAAGCGGTCTAAATCAATTTTCAAAGTCTGCATTGGCTTCTTTGCAGACTGTTTTTTTATTAGGGAGGATTAAATTATGGAAGATATTTCTGTTGCAATTTGTGACGACTCGGCACTTATGCGCAATTTGATTTCTCGTGTTATTGATGAAACAGAGGGATTGACTGTAGCCGGCAAGGCAATGAACGGCAAATTCCTCGTTGACAAACTTTCTCTTTTTAAGCCGGATGTAATCGTCCTCGACATTGAAATGCCAGAAATGACTGGTGTTGAATTCCTGCGCTGGCGTAAACAGAATAAAGTTGATATTCCGGTCATCATTCTTTCAAGTATTGCCGAAAAGGGCGCTGCCGTAACAATTGAATGTCTCGAATTGGGCGCTGCTGATTTCATTACAAAACCTAACGGATCTATTTCTGCCGACATCAGCTCAGTTTCTGACAGGCTTATTGAGCTTATCGCTTCTTATGGTGGTTCTTATGCTCGTCGCCACGGAAAGCATGTTCGTTCAAGTGAATTCTTCTCAAATCTCGGCTCAGATCGACTTGTAGAGCGCAAACTCGCAACGGCTATGGGCAAAGAAAAGGCTCATGAATTCCTTGCAAACAAATCTGCCGCTCCGTCAACCCCGACACCTTCATTTCTTTCATCAACAGGTTCTAAAGCACCAGCAGTTATCGAACCGCTTCGCAAACCTGGTAAAATCGAAGTCATTGCGATCGGTATTTCAACAGGTGGTCCAAACGCGCTCCGTGATGTATTCAAGATGATTGACCCGCATTTAAAGCAGCCTGTTCTTGTTGTTCAGCATATGCCGGCAGGTTTCACAAAAGAATTTGCAAATTCACTCAATAAAATCTGCGCCCTCAACGTAAAAGAGGCAGAGGATAATGAACCTATCGAAAGTGGCAACATCTATATTGCACCGGGCAACTATCACATCTATGTCGAACAGTCAAACTTCGGCAAAAAAATGCTCCGTCTTTCACAGGAACCTCAACGAAACGGCCACAGACCATCTGCTGATGTTCTCTTCGAATCAGTCGCAAAAATTTACCAGAACCATGCTCTCGGCGTAATTATGACTGGTATGGGGAAGGATGGTGCTGTAGAGCTTGCCGAAATGCGCAAACAGGGTGCATGGACTCTGGGTCAGGACGAAGCCACTGCAATCGTCTACGGTATGCCAAAAGTAGCATACGAGCTTGGTGGCGTTCAAAAACAAGTTCCGCTGGATAAAATGGCCGACGAGATTTCAAAGCTCGCCCGTGAAAACGCATAAGAAAAATTACATTCATGCCCTTTTTCTTATAACAAGAAAGTCCTGCTCACCTAAAGGCAAACAGGACTTTCTCTATTTACTCACCATCCCGCATTCGTGCGGGATTTTTTTATGCTAAGCAGGCGTCCAGCTCTGCTGAAATCTGCTTTTTGTCAAGGTTCTGGCCGATGATACAAAGTTTTACCATACGGTCGCCGACCTCTTCATCCCACTCTTTTTTAATCTGCGGGTTAGAAGCAAGGATTTCTTCCTGCTCTTTTTTTGGTGCGCAGGCAATCCACTGTCCTGAATATCCAGCCTGAATCTGTCTGCCGCTTGTCTCAAAGACATAAGCCATTTCTTCTTCATCGCTGAACCAGAGCAAGCCTTTGCAGCGGATGATGTTGCGAGGCCATTTATTTGCATATTCGTCAAGCTTCTGGCGATCAAACGGCTTTCGGCGGTAGTAAATGAATGTTCCGATTCCATATTCGTCTTCATCGGCACCGCTGTCTCCGTCATGTTTATGCTCGTGATGATGATGGTGATGGTGATCGTGCTCATCTTCATCATGGTCGTGACCACCATTTTCGTTGTCATGGTGGTTTTGATGCTCACAGTGCTCATCGCAGACATGGCCTTCTTCGCCGTGCTCAGGATGATCATGGTCATGGTGCTCATGCTCATCATCATCGTCGTCAACTTCGCCTTCTTCGAGCTGCTTGCACCAGCCTGCACTAGCATAAACTCCTTCGAAATCAAAGCTGCCCGTTGCAAGAATATCGCTGACAGCAACATCACCGTGGCTTGTCTCGATGATTTTTACACCTGGGTGCAAAACTTCGATAACTTTGCGTACTTTCTTGAACTGGTCTTCCGTAACAAGGTCTTTTTTGTTGATAACGAGGGTTGAGCAGAACTCAATCTGCTGAACCAAAAGCGATTCAATGTCCTCCTCGCCGATTTTGTCTTTGGCAAGAAGCTTTTCACCACCGGCAAATTCGTCAACAAGTCGGGCTGCATCAACAACGCCTACAACATTGTCAAGCTTGCCGTTCTTAATCATTTCAAGTTCCTGAGCAATTGGCATTGGCTCACAAACACCAGAAGCCTCGATCATGATATAATCATATTTGCCAGTTTTGATAAGATTTTCGATATTCTGGGCAAGTGCGCTCTTGAGCGTACAGCAGATACAGCCGTTTGTAAGAGGAACGATGTCGCTTGTATCTGTAATTTTTGCACCATCAGCAATGAGTTTTGCATCGACATTGACTTCACCGATGTCGTTTACGATAACTGCTACCTTGTAGCCTTCCTGATTGTTGAGGACTTTATTAAGCAATGTAGTTTTACCTGCACCGAGATAACCACAAAGCAATGTCATTGGCGTTAATTTTTTTGCCATTCTTTTTATCTCCTATCCCAATAAATATAGCGAATTTTTTGTTAATCGACTATAACAAATTGTATTTTTTTATACGCTTGGAGCCACTTCTGGAGCAGGAGTGTCAGCATCAGGAGTTTCTTCTGTCTTTGGAGCCTCGGCTGGCTTTTTAAGCTCGTCTGCCTTAACAGAACATTTCTGTCTGAGCGCGCCCGAAGCAAGATAAATCTCGCTCTTTCCGTTTACACGGATGTAATTCTGCTGACCGTTAGCCGCATCTTTTCCGATTTCAAGGTTAAGGTATTCTTTTCCGTTATCGCTCACCTTTACAGTGATTTTCTGCGAATCTGTGAATCCGTATCGTTCGAGTGCATCTTCGCCTGATGATTTTGAAATCACGCTCAAAGTTTTGATTGAAATGAGTGAGTCTGAAATTGCCTTTGCCTTGGCAGAATCAGCTTCTTCATCGTTTACTTTCCAGAAATCACCATATCGTTTGAGATTTACGCTTCCGTTTTCAGAAGAAGAAATCTCAATCGTGTCAAAAGTCTTGTCAATCACAAAATCTTTTACACTGGATCGGCTGCCAGCAATCACCTGCACGATATAAATCAAAGCAAGAACAGCCACGCTTCCTGCTAAAATCAGTTTTCTAAGTCTTATATTTTTGTTCATAATAAACTCCTTTTAAGTTTCTCACAGAGGGCACAGAGTTCACAGAGAATTTATATCTCATGCAAAACCCGCTCTGTGCGCTCCTTAGCTCTGTGAGGAACTATTTTTCAATTCGCTCGTCATTCGGGTTGTATCGTTCTCGGATTGCCCGTTTTTTGGCTTTGATTTTGAGCAATACAAGAAGCCCGCAAACAGCTACAATTACAACCAGACCGATTTCGTTGAAGTATTTTGCGAAAGTTGAAGCGGCCGCACTTTTTACGGTGAGAGTGTTCAAAGACAAGCCTTTTGTGCGCATTGTACACAAGTCTTCTTCGCCGTTGAGATAATCGACAGCGTTTCGGACGAACATTGAGACCGGCTGTTTTCCTTCCGCATCAAGGAGCTGAGCATCGCTGAACAAAGGAATGCGTGCACCTCCCAAAATTGAGCTTCCGATTACGATGATTTTTGAATTCTGAACAGATTTTGACAAATGCTCGTTTGAAGAAATTGCATTGGCTGCGGAATCCGATTTTTTCTCGTCTTCTTTGTCATTCTTTGGCTTTTCGGCAGGTTTACCAGCAAAAGCAGAAGAGAATTTGCCTTCCACAAGAACAGCAAGGTTTTCGCTTGCCATTGTTGATTTG
The DNA here is from genome assembly GCA_902785455.1 of uncultured Spirochaetaceae bacterium. Taxonomy (GTDB): domain Bacteria; phylum Spirochaetota; class Spirochaetia; order Treponematales; family Treponemataceae; genus Treponema_D. The sequence goes on along the minus strand of CACZYY010000019.1, from coordinate 20,788 downwards.
TCGCTTGGAACTGAGATAAAGCGCGGATCCGGGCTGATGTTCGAGTCAACTGTCCATGATTCTTTTGAAGATTTTGCAAGAACCGTGACCTTTGCGTTTGAATTGTCCTTTGCGGCAGAAATGTCAATAGGTGCGTTCTGGAAGAAAATAACGTACCCAAGGTTTTTGGTAATCGGGCTTTTCTGGTCGAGAGTGTTTTTCTGCATCATCGGGGCAATGTAGAACTGCATTTTTCCGTACTGACGGTCACTCTGGCTGAAACAATTCAAGTCATAAACGTATTTTTTGCCGACTGAAACGCCGAATTTTTCAAGATTCTTTTCAAGGCCTGTGTTGATTGGTGTATAAGTTGGCTGAGAATAAGGATTAGCCTGCTGCTCTTCGAACGGATCAAGGAAAACCAGAAGATTTCCGCCCTTCAAAACATATTGGTCGATTTTGTAAAGTTCTTCATCGGTAAATGAAGATTTTGGGCCATTGATAATTACACTTGCATATTTCTGAGGAATTTCTTCTTCTGAAAGTTTAATTTCTTTGAGAGTGTAGCGGTCTGAAAGAAGATTTGCAAAAACTGACTGAGACGGCTGGCCGTACTGAGACTGTTCGTTCAGCTCAAGCTCGCCGTGACCTGTGATGTAACCGATTTCCTGTGATTTTGAGACGATTGACTTCAAACTTTCTTCGATTTGAGCAGTCAAATCATCGAGACCTGTAATCATGTTTCGGCCAAAGAAATCGTGTGTCATTTTTACAGGGAAGAGACTTGCCTTTTCGCCATATTCAAGCACGAGACCGACGGCACCCGTTCCCTGGCCAAGGTTCGGGTCATTCCAGTTGAGGCTCTGGATTCCGTATTTTTCAACGAGAGCCGGGATTTCAGCCGGGTTCGGGTCAATCGAAGCAAATGTAATTCGGTTCTTGTTCTTTTTGTTGACTTCATTGAAAGCCTTGCGGATTTCTTCTTCCATCTCATTGAAACCGATGATTTTGAAATCTGCAAGTTTTTTGCTTGCATACAAAGTAAGTTTTACGTCTCCGCTGAGACCTGAAAGCGCGCTTGTGGTCGAAACCATGTTTGAAATTGTGGTGGTGATTCTGTATTCAAGGCCATCTGTTGAAGTGAGCGCATCCAGAGTTTCGATTCGATCAGCGTAAAGAAGGACGATTCCCATCCAGACCCGCTTCATTCCGACTTCATTGTTTTTGAGTTCCTGAATTTGAATCTGGTTCAGACCGTAAGTGCGGGCAAGTTTTTCATTCTCAGGCTTTTTCAAGTCAACGAATTCATAAGAAAAATTATCGTTGGCAGCTGACTTGTACTCGACAAGAATATCTTTGATATACTGATAAACGCTTGAATAAGGTGCGTTCAAATTGTCCGAGAAGAAAACTTTGACCGAAAGAGGCTCTTCCAAAGTTTTTACGACCTGCTCACTACCTTTTGAAAGCGAGTAAGACTTTGGAGATGTGAGGTCGATTCGGAAATAAGAGCGGGAAACGACCAGATTAGCGAGAATCAAAAGAAGAACGAACAAAAAGAAGTCGCTCTTCGGGCTTTTAAGGTAATTGATGAACTTTTTCATAAAATTAGCGAGCCTCCCCTGTTGATTTAAGAGATTCAACGGTCAAAACGAAGAACAAGGCTGTGAGCGAGATGAAATAAACAAGGTCGCGCAAGTCGATGATTCCCCGTGAAATTGACTCAAAGTGAGATTCTGCGGAGAAGAAATTGAAGAATGTAACAACGCTTGCAGGCATGAAAATCAAGAAGCTTGAAATCAGAGTGATGACGATGCAGATTGCGAATGCGATGAAAAAGGCGATAATCTGATTTTTGGTAAGGCTTGAAGCGAACAAACCGATTGCAGAAAAAGAAGCAATCAAAAAGAGCGCGCCAAGATAACCGCCAATCATCGGGCCTGCGTCAGGCTTTCCAAAGATAAAGCATGTAATCGCATAGAAAAGGGTCGGAAGAAGCATTGTAGCGCCGGCAACGAAAGCCGCAAAATATTTTCCAAGAACAATCTCAACTTCTGTAACAGGAAGAGTGAGCAAAGTCTCGTAAGAACCGCTTCGCTTTTCTTCGGCAAGAAGACGCATGGTGAGAGCCGGAATAAAGAAAGAAAGCACAATCGGCAAAAGACCGAAGAACTGCCTCAGCTCGGCACGATTATTCAGGAAGAATGTATTAAAGAACAAAAATCCCGAAGCCAGCAAAAAAAGCCCCGTAACGATGTACGCAATCGGACTTGCAAAATACGCTTTAATTTCGCGTTTGAATATAATAATAGAAGATTTTGTCATTTTATTTCTCCTCAACCGTTAAGCCGTGGAAGATGTCTTCGAGGCTGTTCTTTCGGACGGCCAGTTCGTAGATTGTCCAGTTTTTGCCTGCGCACAGACGGAAGAGTTCCGGACGGATTTCCTTGCCGTCTTTTGCGCTCACAAGAAGTGAAATTGCATTTGGAGCGGATTCAATCTTGTCGCCTTCGGTTACTGTGCAAGAATCTACTGAATCTATAGAAGAAATTGAATCTTTTGCCTCATTTTCGCCAGCTCCGTCAAGCTGAATGTAGACAGTCTCTGCGTGTCCGTATCGCTCGCGAAGCTCGGCAGTCGGGCTGTCGGCAACGACCTTGCCTTTTGAAATAATGATAACCCGGCCACAAAGCATTTCAACTTCGCTCAAAATGTGGGTTGAAATGATAACTGTGCGGGTTTTTCCGATTTCGCGGATAAGAGAGCGGACATCTTCGATCTGGTTCGGGTCAAGGCCGCTGGTCGGTTCGTCCAGAATCAAGATTTCCGGGTCGTTCATGAGTGCATGAGCCAGGCCGACTCGCTGCTTGTAACCGCGTGAAAGCTCCGAGATATTTTTGTGCATAACTTCTTTGAGCCCACATTCCTCGCACAATTTTGGGATTTTTTCGTCAGCATTCTGATTCTGCATGAGAGCCACATAACGAAGATATTCCTCAACAATCATATCAGCATAAAGAGGAGCAGACTCCGGCATGTAACCGATTTTCTGCTTGGCTTCGACAGGATTTTGAGTGATGTCGATTCCGTCGATAAGGACTGTGCCGCTGGTCGGCTTAAAAAAGCCGGTAATCATTCGCATTGTGGTTGATTTTCCGGCACCGTTCGGGCCCAAAAGACCTACAATCTGCCCCGTCGGAATAGAAAAGCTGACATCATCGACAGCCTTGAACTCGCCGAAGCGTTTAGAGAGATGTGAAACTTCAATCATTTTTGTGATTTTCCTTGCAAGTTTTTATTCTAAAATATAAAACAAGTTTAATGAAAATAGGTTATACTTTTTCCATGAAAAATTCAATTTTTAGCAAAGTTAAAAGTCAAAACTGTATTTGTGAAGAAGTGAGTTTTCCAGAATGTCCTCGCACACCCATATACACTTACGCTTTTTGTCCACACAAAGCCCCTCTGGATTTTTTTTCACAGTATCGCCGATATAGTAAGAAGCCAGAAGTTCGTCCGCCTTTCCGTTGAAGAGGTAAATTTTGAATTTTTCAGAATCAATAACCCAAAGCCAGTCATTTTCTTCATCGTAATCAAGACCGGCAATTTCCTTTATGTCACATCCCTTTACATTTTTCAGACTTGTATGTTTGGTCAGCTGCTTAGTTTTCAGATTATAATGGATGAGATTTGCACCTGTCTGAGTTCCTAAATACAGATTGTCCTTGTAAAATGTAATACCCTCCAAACCGTCGTTTCCAAGATTCAGAAGTTCTCCGTCAATCTTGATTTTTTCTGCATGTTCATAGTCATAGTGAGAATCAGTTAAACTTATTTTATATGCAATCTTTTTGGCATCTTCAAGTCCGATGTAAAGATCGCCGTTTTTTGGATTAATGGCAAGACCTTCCATTTCTCCAGATTTATCCCATTCCTTTGAAAATATGTAATTGTCATCAATGTTAATCCTGTAAACGCCGCCTTCATCATCAACTCCAAAAAGAAAGTCGCCGTTTTTAGAAAGACAAATGCCGGAAAGTTCGTTTACACCATCAAGCTGGACTTGAGATTCATGCCCGACAAGAATAGGAATGCGCTTGGATTTTGATTCCGAACCGCAGACAGCCAGCGCAAAAACCGTAAAAGCAATAAAAAGAAAAGATTTTTTCATAATGCCTCCAGATAAGTTAAAATAACATTAAAATCATTATAGCGGTAAATCTTTTGCAATTACAACACTTTACATTCGTTTTGTTCGCAACTCAAAACTAACATAGCCATCTAAAGCTGCCCCCCCCCCTAGCTATCCCTCCATATGATTTACTCAGAAACACTTAGTCAGGGAGAATGCCATGAATACAGTTCCAATTTATGAAGCAAAGGATTGATGACCTCCTTCAAGAAACGGCTGCGGCTCTTATACTTTGTAGCTTCCTGCAATTCTTTTATTTTCTTTTGTCCTTCACGTAATAGTGCTATGATTTTTTCACTATCCGATAATTCGAAATCGATTACAGAATTATTGAACAACTTGTCATAAAGCCGCAAATCCAGAAAACCTGAAGAAACAATATCTATTCTGTCGTTGTAAATATCAACATCTATTTGCGTTCCTGCAATCGAATAATCTCTGTGAGCTATTGCATTAATCAGTGCTTCCCGAATTGCTTCTTTTGGGTAAGGCCGAAAGCTTCTCCGGCGTCAGATACTCCCACAAAAAGATATCCGCCTTCCGAGTTCGCATAACCTACGATACTCTTAGCCCACTTTACAGGATTGTCTTTATTAAGAATCGCTTTGAATTCATATTTTGTATCTTCAATCAGAATGTCCGAATATAAATCTGAAATTTTCATCTGCAACCTCTGATTTTATTATAGCAAACATTGCCACAACATTGCCCGACATTGCCACAACATTACTCTAACATTGCTATAAAATACAAAAACTTCACTTTCTGCCCCTTATTTCACTACTTTTTTCAGATAGCCGTCACGAATGCCAGCTTCAAATGCCTCTCGCGAAATGAACTCCTTTCGCACATTTTGTTCGCCAGTCTTTTCGTCTGTTTTCGTGATGCGAACGACATATCCGTCATCTGTTTCACGCACCACGGTGAAAAAATCTTTTGATTTTTTTCCTGCGCCAATTTTTCTGCCACAGCAATAGCTCTTTCTGTCATATCAGACGCACGTCTCGCTTCCTCTTTCAGAAAATTAATCATATAAAACTCCATTTATAATTTACAGCCACAGGCCGGCATTGCCACCCGTGGCTCCGAGTGCTATTTCTTTTCTTCTACGACATCACGCACTTTTTTGTCAAATGCCTTGCGGCATCCAGCTTCAATTCCCTTTGCACCGAGAATACCAAGAGTAACTGCCGTTGCAATTGTCTTCACAACCCTAAAATTCATAATTTTTTCTCCTTACCATTTCAGGCACTTGTTTTGATACGGTTTGCACCGCCCTACATTTATATATGAGGAGGAATATCTGCAATAATTGACAGTTTCCTCTCAAAAAAAACATCTTTTTTTATCGAAATTTGCTGAAAATAGCATTTTTTTCAAAATATGCGTCCAAGACAGCTTTTTCGCAACGCTTAGCCAGCCTTTTCTGCTCTGTTGGATTGATATTGGCCACAATTACTTCCCAAGGCGTTACATTGCCTTTAATTATTTCTGTGGTGAGAACTTTTTTCTGTGTTGTTTCAAGTTTGCTGGATTCATTAATTTTTCTGATGATAAAACCAGTAAAAATAGACATATAGAACTCCTTATACTGAGCATTTCGCTCTTTGTTTTTTTGCAGTACAACTGCACTACTATTAAATAAGAGTCCCTATCATTCCAAAAATTGACAAAAAAAACAAAAAAAAATCCACCTGAGAAAAAAATCTCAGATGGATTTTTAGTTCGAATACCCCTTTAAATCAGGTCGTGCTTGCCGCACATGGATGTGCGGTTTCTGCAAAGAGAGAATTTTCTGGAAGAAAATTCTCGTTCGAATCAGAAAATCTAGGAGAGATTTTCTGTTCGCATAATCCCTTAAATCAGGTCAATTGTTTAGATTCTACCAAATGTCTTAATCCCTTAAATCAGGTCAATCATTCAGATACTACCCCTTACAAATCTTGATATTACAATGAATTAAAGAGGTGTTTTCGCGAACCTCCTTCATTTTTTGTAAAATCATGCGTATTTGTATCATTTGCTTAGCAAACACTCCTTTTATCTATTTATATTATAAAGAGCTATAAAATTCGCGAACCTCAACTGGATTTTTTTATTTTTAGGCTCACTTTGTCAAATAACTTATCCAACAATCCACATTATTACACGGAATTTGCTTTCCGTAAAGAGAAAAATTATACAAGAATCGTTTTCTCATGTTCATAAATAATTAAGGAATCTTCTTTTTTATAGCACATCTTTATTTTATAAAGGTGTACAAACCGCCACAAGACGGGCTTACCGCCTGTGGCTCCGACAGCTATTTTTCTCCACGAATTTTTTCCATCATTTTTTTTGCCGCATAATCAGTAGCGATTGAAATCGCTATGCTAACGCCAACCTTCACCAACACTCCTGGAAGACTTGTTGGTGCCCACGGTTTTTCCAACTTTCATCAAAGAAATCATATTCTTTTCCTCCTATATTTATAGTTGATACTTTTTATCTGAAAAAATTGACAGATTTTCAGATAAAAAAGCCATTTTTTTTCATTTTTATCTTAACAGTTGAATCAAAAGGCAGACAAATATTCCTACTATTGAAGCAGAAACTACTGCCAACCATGCAATTACAAACGGTATATACCGCATTTTGTCCTCAATCGTTTTCTGAGTCTGCTTTACAATTCCATCAATATTGTTCACAGTTTCCATAACCTGAGGAATTGAATCCGATGTTTTTTCTGCAAGTAGTTTAACAGTCTTGAAAACAGTCATATATTTTACTCCTATTACAATTAGAGACCATATTCCATCAAAAATTGACAGAAAAACTAACTAAACTACTAGATTTTTCCTCAAATTTTTCCGCTATTCTTTAGTCATAAGCGCTTATAAAAACACCAACTAAAGGAGATTTCACTATGAATCAAAACAAAAAGGACACGCATAATTACCAGTGCGCCTATGCAGACGAGCTTCGGAAAGAAGGACTTTCAAACGAAGAACTCTTTCCTTGCATCCATGCAACGCCGCTAACGCGGAGTTTTTATAGGAGATTTTATGAATATCAACACACTTTCACAGCAGACAGCTGACTACGAATCATCAAAGCTTGCGGTGGCTCTTTATCCGACAGCAATGAGGAAAGAGGCAGACGGGAAAACGACCTACCATGCCCGCACTCTCTTCCGCAACAAGCTTACCATGGAAAACATCGCGAACGACATCATCGCCACAGGAAGCCTTTCCGGCTACACTGTCGAGCAGATTCTGAGCGTCTGGAACGTGGTGAACAACGCCATGATTGACCGCGTACTCAACGGTTCAATCGTAGACGGCGGAATCGGCTCATACTACGCAAAGATTTCGGGCAGTTTTGAAAGCGAGCAGTCATCATTCGACCACAAAAAGAATGCAATTGACATAGCATTCCGAAGCGGCAAGGAAGTAAAGGAACTTGCAAAGTCGCTCTCGCCTGTAATAGCTCAGGGCAACAGCACAAAACCAGAGATTGTCTCGGTTACGGATATTGAAAGCGGAAAGGACTCAGTCCTTACTCCTGGCGGATTCCTTGACATTACAGGAAAGAGCATTCTCGTCACTGGCTCAAACGAAGATGTAGGTCTCTATTTCGTGAACGCTGATGATGAAAGCAAGTCTGTAAAAGTTTCAGCGGCAAAAATCGGCGTGAACACATCAAGCCGCGTTGCCTGCGTTGTGCCACCCCTTGAAAGCGGAAGCTGGAGAATCAGGATTGTGACACAGTGTTCAAAGAATACACCGCGAAAAGAATCACTGTTGTTCACATACGAACCAACTTTTACGGTTGAATAACTCCATTGCCGTAAAATAAAAAAATCATTGCAATAAGTATAATTTTTTATTGCAATGAATGAATTCGCTTATTGCTGAAAATGATTTCTTTTATTGCAATAAATGGATTCGTGTACGGCAATAAAAGAATTCAGATACAGCAATACATGAGTTCTTATACGGCAATAAAAATTTTCTTTTATTGCCGTATTTTTTTTTGCGTATTGCAATGCTTACCTGAATTTTGCCCTTAGTTCAAAGGCAGAACTGACTTTGAATTTTTTAAGCACTGCATGCCAATGTGATGCAGCTGTATTGAGCGACTTGAAGCCAAAATCAGATTTAAGTTCCTTCTGAGACTTTCCGGTCATCATGTAAAGGAAGGCATATTTCTGATTTTTTGAAAGCTTGTAGTAAGTATCCACCCTGTCACAGTAAAATTCTTCCCCACGTTCAAAAGTCCCCTGCGAGCGGAATGGCTTTCCCTGAAAATATGCCTTCTTGCAAAAAGAAAATTCTTCCTCGCTTCTCAAATCGAACATAATAAGCTCTGCTTTGTTTTCAAGCATGATGTCGAGATTTTCCTGTGGCACTCCTTCCCAAGCAAGACAGAAGACCAGAGGTCTTTCATCTCCATATCCATCGGAAACAGACCTAAAGAACAGCTCCAAATCATAGAAAGAAATCGCACAGTTCACGCAGAGAACGTCACAATCCGGCGGATTTTCGCGAATCACGTCATGCGAAAGGATACGGCTGGCTTTGACACTGCATAGCACATAGCGGATTGCTGGCAACATGAACACATATTCATTCATTCCGAATCCATAAACACAAATCTTTTTTAATCCCATAAGGAATTCCTCCTTACAGGAATTATCGGGAAATTTTATTTTATCTATTTTTCTGCTATACTCTGCATCATGAAAAAATCAATTTTAGACGGAATCAGATGCGCTATATTCGACATGGACGGAACAATTCTGGACTCAATGACCATGTGGCACACAATCGCAGATAAATATCTTATGAGCATAGGCAAGACACCGAGGGAAAACCTCTGGGACAATGTAAAAAGGCTCAACATGGTTGAAACGGCGGAATATTTTATTTCAGATTATGGTGTTGAAAAGACTGTTGAAGAAATCGGAATCGAAGTAGAAAAGCTGATAATGAAATTCTACGCTGAAAGCCTGCAACTCAAAGAGGGTGCGGAAGATTTTCTTAGGGAACTGAATGAAAGGAAAATTCCATGCGTTCTTGCAACTGCCACCGAGCGGTCCTGCGTCCTTGCCTGCATGAAAAGACTGGACTGCGAAAAATATTTCAGTCACATAATTACTTGCTTGGATTTGAACACGTCAAAATCCCAGCCATTGATTTTTGAAGAAAGTGCAAGACGATGCGGTGCAAAGCCGGAAGAATCTCTGGTTTTCGAGGATGCCCTTCACGCAATCCGAACGGCAAAAAAGGCAGGATTCAAAGTCTGCGCGGTTTATGACGCAAGTGATGAAGAACTGACAGAGCCGCCGCTTACGGACTGGGAGCGGATTCTTGAGCTCTGTGACGTAAACTGCAAGAATCTGAAGGAACTGCTGTAATTTCTAACTCAAAATCTCTGCCCAGGAACGGGAATCTCGTTTTTTCGGATCAATGCCCAAAGCAAGCAGAATTTTTTCGAGATTGGAGCGGACTTCGTCGGCAGGCAAATCTTCTTTGATGTATTCAATCTCTACATATAGAAGAGAATTTACTTTTTCAAGCTCCAGATGTGCCTCAAAACCGGAAGAATCCAGCGAACACAGCACGCCGATTGCATCCTTTTTCTTTTCGAACCACTTGATGAAGCCGCTTGCCTCAAAAAATGAGCGCAGGACATCAGCGTCCTCGAGAAAAGCCTCCTTTTCGGAATTAAACTCAACGCCGTTTTCAATTGTCTTTTGCTTTATGCAGAAATAGGATTTTTCATCGCCGCCGTCTGTTTTTTCGGTGCGGATACGGATTACGCGAAGTTCCTTGTTTTTAATCCGCTCTTCGTGGCTGTGATAGCGCGAAAAATATTCGTCAGATTTGATGATATGCTCAAAAGAATGAAAATTGAATGCCGGAAGAACCTTTTTCCCGCTGAGGATTTCGTGGATTTTTTCAAACTGTTCCTGCGTGAGCGGAACTTTTAATTCAATTTCTCGTGACATGTCATAATTATATAATTTTTTGACACGCAGAATCTATAGCAAGAGGAACTTGTAAAATTATGTAGAAAATTATAAACACAATTGTATATTTTTATTGACTTATAAAACAAAGGACCCTATAATATCAAATATGGAAGGGCAGATTACAAAGGCGTTTGAAAGCACTTCAATTCGTACCGCGTGGAATGAAGAGGAAGAAGAATGGTATTTCTCTGTTGTTGATGTTGTCGGTGTTCTTACGGAAAGTATTGACTATCAAACAGCCAGAAACTATTGGAAAGTCTTAAAAGCACGCTTAAAATCCGAGGGGTTTGAACCGGTTACAAATTGTAACCAGTTGAAAATGAAATCTGCTGACGGCAAAATGCGTCTTACGGATGTAGCAAATACAGAACAGCTTTTACGAATAATCCAATCAGTTCCCTCAAAAAAAGCAGAGCCTTTCAAAATGTGGCTTGCTCAGGTTGGTCGCGAACGAATTGAAGAAACAATCGACCCTGAGCAGACAATTGACCGAGCCCTCGAAACTTACGCAAAGAAGGGCTACAGCCGAGAATGGATAAATCAAAGACTACAGGCTATTCAGGTTCGAAAAGAACTTACTGATGAATGGGAACAGCACGGAGTAAAAAAGGGCCTTGAATATGCTATTTTGACGGATGAAATCACGAAAGCCTGGTCAGGCATGACAACAAGAGCCTATAAAAATCACAAAGGCCTTAAAAAAGAAAATCTTCGTGACAACATGACTACTACAGAAATAATCCTCAACATGCTGGCAGAAACTGCAGCAAAGAATATATCGCAGACAGAAAATCCAGCTACCTTTGAAGAAAATCAGTCTGTTGCGCGGCGGGGAGGCAGAATTGCTGGAAATGCCAGAAAAGAACTTGAAAAAGAAATCGGACATTCTGTCATATCAAGTCAAATTGCAACACAAATTAATTCAGTAGTAACAAATATGATTGAAAATATTGCCGGCAATCAGAAAGAAACTTCGGAGAAAAATTAATGGAATCAGTTATCAAGAAACTTCGCGAGCAAAACAGATATACTCAGGTAAAACTTGCAGAAGAACTTGGAATATCAAGACAGGCACTCATAAAATATGAAAATATGGAGCAGGAACCTCCGCTTTCTGTAATTCGCGCAGTAGCAAAAATATTTTCCGTAAGCTATGAATGCCTTATCGACAACGAACTGCCTGTGGAATCGACAAGCGAAGATGATACCATGATTGCAGAACTTGCAAAAAACTTTGTTAAGCTCAATGAGTCTGAAAAAAAGGCTGTCTTTGAAATGGCAAGAATTATGGCAAACTGCTAAAAAAAATGCCGTAATTACATTAAACAGCTACCGTAGCAACTCCAAAACTTAAGGTCATCATGATTATGCCTGCAAGAAGGACTCCTGCGATTACCGCGATACAGGTCTTTTTCCAGTTCATATCGAGAAGACTTGCCGCGAGAGTGCCTGTCCAAGCCCCGGTTCCTGGCAACGGGATTCCTACGAACAAAAAGAGCGCGAAATACAAGCCCCGACCTGCCTTTTCCTGCAATTTTGCTCCGCCACGATGGCCTTTTTCCAAGAAGAAGCGGCACATACCGCCAATCAGTTTCTGATTCTGCCCCCACTCCAGGAATTTTCGCGCGAATAAAAAGATAATCGGAACCGGGAGCATGTTCCCGACCATGCAAGTGACAAAAAGAAGAACGAGCGAAAACGGAGTCATTTCGATATTCTGAGCGGCAAAAATCCCCACGCCCACAGGAATTGCGCCACGAAGCTCAATCAAAGGAACCATCGAAACTAAAAATGAAATCAAAAGTGCTTTAGACATGGGGAATATTATAATGGAAAAGAAATGAATGAATCAATGAACAGAAGGAAAGATTAACACCAGACTAAAAATTGACTAGTTAAAAATTCTACTATATAATTGTTCGTTATGGGTGGAATTAAAAAAGAGAATGAGGGAAAAGTGGTCGTAAAAAAGGCGGCTGCTTCAAAAGCAACAGAAAAGAAATCTGCAACATCAAAGGCGGCTCCAAAAGCAAGCACAGCCACCAAAACCACAACGGCAAAAAAAACAGCAACTGAAAAGTCTGCTTCTGCAAGTGCTGCAACAAAAACGTCCGCAGCAAAGAAAACTGTCGCATCAGCAGAAAAGAAAGTTACGGCAGCAAAATCTGCAACAACTACGAAAACTACATCTGCAAAATCAAAGAAGCCTGTGGCCGGAATCGATGAAGAAGGAACTTTCCGCGCCTGGGACAACGCAAAGACCGTGGCGAAGTCAAAGAAAGAGGCGGCTCCCAAAAACAGCGTAGAAGAGCGGGCAGCAGACAAAAAAGCCACTGCCGAAGCCGAAAAAAAACTTGAGGCCGCAAAAAAAGCTGACCCGAACGCAGGCATGGCAAAAAAAGAAGTTAACGCCTCGGACTACTCGGACGACAAAATCCGCCACCTGGATGCGCTTGAGCATATTCGCCTCCGAAGCGGAATGTACATCGGTCGTCTTGGCGACGGCTCAAACCAGAACGATGGAATCTACATTCTCTTAAAAGAAATAATCGACAACTCAATCGACGAATTCATCATGGGATTCGGTACAAAAATCGATGTCGAAATCAAAGAAAACCGCGTAAAAGTGCGCGACTACGGGCGAGGAATCCCGCTCGGAAAGGTCGTAGACTGCGTTTCTCAGATTAACACTGGTGGCAAGTACAACGATGATGTTTTCCAATTCTCAGTCGGTATGAACGGTGTCGGTACCAAAGCCGTAAACGCCCTTTCTTCATATTTCCGCGTAATCTCAATTCGTGACGGAAAATGCGTTGAGGCAGTCTTTGCCGAAGGAAAATTACAGTCAAACAAATCGGGCGCGGTAAAACCGGGCACAAAAAACGGCACATATTTTGAATTCGTTCCGGATGAAAAGATTTTCGGAAAATATTCCTTCAACATGGAATATGTCGAAAAACGTATGTGGAACTACGCCTACCTCAACTCAGGCCTCACACTGCGCCTGAACGGTCAGGATTTCGCAAGCCAGAACGGCCTTCTCGACCTTCTCACAAAAGAACTTGAATCCGAGACAATCTACCCAATCGGCTCTTACACGGGCGAGCACCTTCAGTTCGCTTTCACCCACACAAATTCTTACGGCGAAAATTATTTCTCATTCGTAAACGGCCAGTACACTTCGGACGGAGGAACCCACCTTACGGCCTTCAAGGAAGGTTTCATCAAAGGCGTGAATGACTTTTTCCAGTCCAGCTACAAATCAGAGGACATCCGCGAAGGAATCACTGCGGCAATTCTTGTCAAAGTAAAAGACCCGGTTTTTGAAAGCCAGACCAAGAACAAGCTCGGCAACACCGACATCCGCCCGTGGATTGTGGCAGAAGTTCAGTCGGGCTTGGACAACTGGCTCCACAAGAATCCGAAAGCGGCGGAAAGGCTCAAGGCAAAAATCGAGGCCAACGAAAAACTCCGCACAGAGCTTTCGAGCGTCAAAAAACAGGCAAAAGAAAACGCGAAGAAAGTCAGCATCCGAATTCCAAAATTGAAGGACTGCCGATATTTCGTTCAGGACGGAAAAAAAGGCGAGAATTCAATGATTTTTATCACCGAGGGTGATTCTGCTTCGGGCACGATGACCCACTCACGAAACGCTGACTATCAGGCAATTTTCTCTCTCCGAGGAAAGCCAGAGAACATGTATGGCAAAAAACAGAGCGACATCTACAAGAACGACGAGCTTTACCAGCTGATGATGGCTTTGGGAATCGAAAACAGCGTTGAAAATCTCAAATACTCAAAAATCGTAATCGCAACCGATGCCGATAACGACGGCTTCCATATCAGAAATCTCGTACTCACATTCTTCCTGGGCTACTTCGAGGAACTTGTCACGAGCGGCCGAGTCTTCATTCTTGAAACTCCGCTCTTCCGAGTACGAAACAAAAAGGAAAACATCTACTGCTACAGCGAGCAGGAGCGTGACGAGGCTCAGAAAAAGCTCGGAAAAGGCTGCGAGGTAAACCGATTCAAAGGTCTCGGTGAAATCAACCCGGAAGAGTTCGAGCAGTTCATCGCCCCTGAGACGATGCACCTCACCCCGGTCGAAGTGAGCCAGCTTAAGATTATCCCTCAGCTGCTTTCGTTCTACATGGGCAAAAATACCCCAGAACGAAGGAAGTTCATCGAGGAACACCTTCTCAGTAACGCTGAGATTGATGTGTAGGAAACGGAAAATTGAAAGATGAAAATTGAAAACTTGGGCGTTACCGCTCGCAATGCGAGCGGTCAGGCTTTCTGCACTTCCGCTGTCGCTCCATACCGCTTACGCGGTACGCCTCCGGCGGTGCTACAATCCTTAACGCAAAGATTTTCTACAGTGCCGTTCTATGACACTGTAAATGGGATATAATTTAGAAAATATAGATTTTATAAGGAAAAACAAATGTCAAGAATTGCAAATTACACGATTTTGAACAAATACCTTCCTTCTCAAAAATTTGAAGAAAACTATGCTCTTTTAAGTCATTATATCCAGTTGCAAGGTACAGATAAAGCAAAGAAATATGAAAAGGAAATTCTTGCAAAAAATATAGATTTAAGCATGATTCCGCAAAAAACTGATTTTAATAAATCTGTTGAAATTCCATATACAAATAAAGATGAAAAATTTAGTTTTATTGACCTTTTCGCCGGAATCGGTGGCTTTAGGCTGGCTCTCCAGAACTGCGGTGGTGAATGTGTTTTCTCTAGCGAGTGGGACGAGTCGGCTAAACAGACTTATTTTGCAAATTACGGTGAAGTGCCTTTTGGTGATATTACGAAAATAAATGTCGATGATATTCCTGATTTTGATGTTCTCGCTGGAGGTTTCCCCTGCCAACCATTCAGTTCAATTGGAAAACGAGAAGGTTTTAAACATAAGACACAGGGTACTTTATTTTTCTATATTGCAGAAATTATAAAAGCAAAACAGCCGAAAGCGTTTATTTTGGAAAATGTTACAGGTTTACTTACTCATGATGAAGGAAGAACATACGAAACAATAATGGATGTTCTTCAAAATGAACTCAATTACAATGTAAAGGCTCAAGTCTTGAACAGCGCAAATTTTGGAGTTCCGCAAGAAAGGAAGAGATTGTATTTTATTGGTTTTAGGAAAGATGTTTATTCTTCTGAAATAAAATTTCCCGACGGCAATGAAAAAAAAGTTGGAATCGGTCAGTTTGTAGAAAAAGATGCGAAAGGTCCTTCAATTTCGAAACATCTACAGCAGTCTTATATTTTTAAAAAAGATGACGGTCATCCTGAAATCATAGACTCAAATTCAGATTTTCCTGTAAAGACTTTGTGTGCTTCATACCATAAAATTCAGCGAATTACAGGAACTTTTGTTCGTGGTGGTGAAACTGGCTTGCGTTTGCTTACAGAAAACGAATGCAAGGCGATTATGGGTTATCCAAAAGAATTTAAAATACCTGTTTCTCGTACACAGATGTATCATCAGTTTGGAAATTCGGTTGCAGTTCCTGTAATTGAAAAATTGGCAGAAAAAATAGTAAGTAATTTGTAGGAGAGAAAAATGACACAGTTTTCAAATAGCGATAAGCAAGAACACGGACAAAATGCAAAAACTGCATTGGAATCAATTTTGCTTGAATGTAAAAACTATGCTTACATCAAGGAAATAATAAAAGACTATCGATGTGGTTATGCAGAATATGACAACACGCAGTTTTATTGTAATTTTGTAATTATTTTTCAAGATGATACAAAATGGATTGTAAATATTACAACTTCATTCCGTTCTGATAGATTAAAAGGCAATCAATGGGATACTTACAACATTAAAGAAATTGACCCATCAATTTCAAAATCGGTTTTAGTTTATCCCGATGATTTGTCATATAATGACAAAGATGATTTTCTTGCTTATAAATTTAAAATTCTTAATAAGATTCATTTCTCAGCTATAGATGATATTGTAGGACAACAGGAATTGTTCGAACTTATTGAAAACTATGCAAACAAAAATCTTTCAGTTGGTGTCAAAAAAGATTTGCAGGGAAACAATTTTGAATCATATATTTCAAGCATTTTAAGCAACGAAAAGAATCTTGAAAAATGGAAAACATCAAATCCAAAATTGGTTGGGGTTCATTTCGATTATTTTGAGAAAATATTGTTCTGCTTTAATCTTGATAAAGGCTCAGTTGTAAAAATTGAAGCAACTTCTGATAAAAAAGTAATAGGAAATTTACAAACATCAGGTTCTCCGAAAACTGATATAATTGTAACGGTAACACTAGAAAATGGAGTTAAAAAACATTTTACAATCAGTTGTAAAAAAACAAACGCAAAATCAGTGAGTGTTCATCAATACACCGCTGATGCCTTTGCAGAGGTTTTGGATTCCGAAAATGAAAAACTTCGCACTCTTCTGCAAAAATTCCAAGAAAATGGAAATTTAAGAGACTTTGGCGATGAAAATTCAATTGTACTAAGGAACGAATTAAAACCACATTTGGAAAAACTTGTAAGATGGGTTATCGGTGGTTACGGCGGTAAAGTTCAGAATCAGTTGCAAATCGCAGATTATATTTTGATTTCAGATGAAAAAGAAATTTATATTCATACTCTTGAAGAGTATACAGAAATGCTTTTAAAACCTGAAAATGCAAGCCATTTTGGAACACCATTTCAATGGACTTTTGCGTCTGGTAGAAAAGGTAAAGATATTCAGTTGAAATGTAAAATTTTGAAATAAATAAAACTGGCCATATATTTTTTGAGAACATTTGTTGTTTGCATTGCGAATTTTACGAATTTTCTCAGATACACGCCCAGACTCGCAGAAACGATTCGGGGATTTTAAGGGGCTTGCCCCTTAGGAGAATGGGGTATGGCGAAACTTTAGTTGAGCCTAGGGGAAAGGCTTTTCCCCTAATTTTAAAAAAAGGAAAACTTTTATGGCATTTGTAAAAAATTTATTCGACAAGAACTTTATTGAATACGCTTCTTATGTTATCCGTGACAGGGCTATTCCTGATTTGGAGGACGGCTTGAAGCCGGTTCAGAGGCGTATCATTCACACGCTTTTTGAGATGGATGACGGGCGATTCCAGAAGGTCGCTAATGTTGTCGGTCAGACCATGCGCTATCATCCTCACGGTGATGCTTCGATTTACGGAGCTGTCGTCACTCTGGCTAACAAGGGCCTTTTTGCACAGAGAGACCCTAAATTCAAATGGATTAGTATTTTCATCGAAAAGCAGGGAAACTTCGGAAACCTGATTACGGGTGCTACGGCGGCGGCTGGACGATACATCGAGTGTCGCATCAATCCGCTCGCAAAAGAATTTTTTGTCACCAATCCTAAAATCACTCACTATATTCCCAACTATGACGGTCGAAGCACAGAGCCGGAAGTTTACCGCACTAAGATTCCAGTTGCGCTGATTATGGGTGCTGAAGGAATTGCGGTCGGTATGAGCACTAAGATTCTTCCCTACAATATCAAGGAAGTTCTTGAAGCCGAAATCAAATGCTTGCGTGGCGAAAAATTCCAGATTTTCCCGGATGCACCGACTGGCGGTCTCATCGATGTCTCGAATTACAACGACGGAAACGGAAAAATCATCTCGCGCGCGAAATTCGACACTTCTGACGAAAAGAAAATCATCATCACAGAGCTTCCGCTTGATACTGATTCAAAATCACTTCTCGAATCAATCGATGCGGCTTACAAGGCGGGCAAAATCAAAATCAGCTCAGTCGAGGACTATTCTACCGATTACTGCGAGATTGAAATCAAGCTCCCACGTGGCGTTTACTCAAAGGATGTAATCGACTCTCTCTACGCCTACACCGACTGCGAAAAATCAATCGCATGCCAGATGCTCGTAATCAAGGACAACATGCCTGTCGCGATGACGGCAACCGAAATCATCAAATATTATGCTGGAAAGCTCACAGGAATCATCAAGGACGAGCTTGAATTTGAACGTGACCAGCTCACCGACAAACTTCACCTTCGCACGCTGGAGCGAATCTTCATTGAGGAACGAATTTACAAGAAAATCGAGGAGATGAAGACTCAGGAAGCGGTTATCAAGGCTGTTGTTGACGGATTCGTGCCGTTCAAGGACGAGCTGATTCGCCCGATTTCAAAAGAAGACGTTGAGCATTTGCTCCAGATTCCGATCCGAAGAATCTCACTTTACGACATCAACAAAAACCGTGCCGAAGTAAAAGAAATCAACGCAAAGTTAAAGGAAATCGCACGCAAACTCAAGCACCTCACCGACTGCGCGATTGAATATCTCGACGGAATCATCGCAAAATTCCCGAAAAAAGAGCTTGAGCGACACACACAAATCGCGAATTTCAATGCCGTGGACGTAAAAAAAGTTGCCAAGGCCGACCAGAGCCTCCGCTACGACGACAAGGGCTACCTGGGAATCAATGTCTCTGGCGGAACAGAACTTATGAAAGTCTCTCCGTATGACCGAATTATCTGCGTGCGCCGCAATGGAATGTACGCAATCACCGATGTCCCTGACAAACTCTTTATCGACAAGGGAATGTGGTTCTGCGCCCTGGCCGACAAGGAAAAACTTCCCAAAGTGCTTTTCACCGTTATTTTCAAGGACCCACAGACTGGTTACGCTTCAATCAAGCGCTGCCGAATCCCAAGCTGGATTATGAACCGCGATTACTTTCTTGCCCCGGACGGTATGGAAGTTCTTCACATCGACACGCGCGAAAAGTTCACATTCACTCTGAACTATGTCAAAAAGCCGAGAGTCAAAATCACTGAGGAAAAATTCAAGGCTCAAGACTTTGAAGAAAAAGGCCTCAAAACCCTGGGCGTGCGTCTTTCGGTGCATGAGGTTGAAAGCATCAAAGTTGACGGCGTTCAGCTGGAACTAGGATTGTAACGGTTGCCCCTGATAATACGCTTTTAATCATTGCAAATCTGTGATAATCTAAGAGGACTATGAATCTAAAATACCTGATGGTTAAACTGAACCAGGTTTCTTCACTTTATCTTGGCAAAATCATGTATGCCCTCTTTCTTATATCGATTTTGGAAACACTCGCCTCTTTTGCAGTTCTTTCACCCGCTATGAGGCTTGCGGCAAACGGGGCCAATCCTTCGATTGTCAGGGCTGAGACGATATTGCTTGCTTTTCTTGCAATCTGTGTCTGGCTCACTTTTCAGTTCGGTTTCGCCGTAATGCTTTTAAAAATGACCCGTCGTGAATACACAAACCTGGGTTTTATTTTTATCGGATTCCGCAGGCTCAATCCTGCGGGCAAAATTATCGGTACTTTTGGTGGCTTAATTGCCATTCTTGCGCTGATTTCCAGATTCGCCACAAAATTTATTTTCCAAAAAATAAATCCGAATTTTGTCTTTTCGATGCCAGATATTTCTTCACTTCAAGATGCAGGTCAAATTGCTGACCAGCCGGAAGTCATATCGACAATGGCAATAGACATGCTTCTTTTTGTCGCAATTTTCCTGGCTGTGCTTTTTATTCTTGGACTTTTCGTTCTGATTCGCTTTGTTTTCGTGTTCCAGCTTCATTTTGACAATCCGTCGATGAGTATTCCAAAACTTTTCAAAAAAAGCTGGCAAATGATGCACAAAAATGTGTTCAAGCTTATTCTTTTTGCGCTTCGGGCAGGCGGAAAGCAGCTTTTCATCGCGATTTTTCTGGCAATTCTAGTTAATTTTATCCCGGAAAGCAAAAATTCAGGGCTTTCGATTCTCACTTTCATCATCGATATGATTTATTTCATCAATATGTACACCGCGATGATTCGGATTTACCTGACAGTTCCTGTGATGTACGAAGAGATCAGAAATGAGAAATTAGCAATTAGCAGTGAGTGATTAGCAATTATAGGGGGCAAGTCTTCCCCCTGGGGTTCAAGCTTTGCTTTCACCCACACCCCCTTCACCTAAGGGGTACGGCTCAGGCACAGCCTTCGCCTAAAGTCGCCTACAAACTCACCTCGTGAGTTTGTTCGCTATCGCGACCAGCTCCCTACCCCTTAAAATCCCCGAAATTAATCTTCCTCTTCATCAGAATCATACAATTCAAACATCATATCGCTGAGAAGGGAATATTTTTCTTCATCCTCTTTTAGTTTTTGGGGATTAGTTCCGTCGATTATAAAATTGTCCTGATAGTTTTCGAGACATTCTATTATGAATGCAAATTCATCTTCTTCGAGTTCCTGATAAAGCGATTCAATTCCCTTGATTTTGGGAACAAGATATCCCAAAAGTTCCAGCACATCCTCATATTCTTCACGAATTTCCTTGCTGATTTCATCATCGCCAGTTTCGGCTGACAATTCTTCTTTTACTTGTTTTTGGATTATCACCAAAGATTCTATTAAAAGCTCGTCTTTTGTCATATTTTACCTTTCGCGTCTATTTTACAGTTTACATTTTATAAAATCTATAGAGTTTTTAAAAATGGCTTCCTGTCGTGAAAACGGCTTATCGGAAACGCATGCTAGCATGCTACACGCGTTTTGTGCTTGTAACTCTATACGTTTGCCGCTCACGCGGCAGCACAAAACGA
>CACZYY010000018.1 GCA_902785455.1 uncultured Spirochaetaceae bacterium | reverse complement strand
TTTCCGTAAGCCGTTTCACTCCCTCTCGCCATTTTTAATATGAATTCGATTATAATGCGTTTGCCCGGTCGCTGCTTGTTGCCCCTGTTTCTGATAAATGATAAACTTCTGTATTATGAAAAAGACAATTCTTTCCACTCTGGCGGCACTTTTGCTGCTTTCTTCCTGCACAGTTCAGCAGGACAATTATTCAAAGCGAACGGTTAGCGTTTCTGGAACAGGCAGTATTACGGTTGAGGCAGACACTGCGACAATTATTCTTTCTGTCATTACGAACGGCAAAGATGTCAGCGAGACTTCCGCAGAGAACGCTCAGAAAATGACCGCCGTTCAGGATGCAATAAAAGCAAAGGGCATCCAGAAAGACTGTATTTCAACTCAGAATTTTTCGGTTTATCAGGAAAGTCATTACGACAATAAATCTGGCAAACAGGTTTATGATGATTACCGGGTCACAAATCAGGTCAAAATTCTTGTCAAAAAGATTGGGATGGTGAGCGAGGTTATTGATCTGGCCCTCAAATCGGGAGCAAATCAGCTTTCTTCCCTCACTTATGGCGTTACGGATACCGAAATTGCCAAAAAACAAGCCCGCAGCCTTGCAATTTCACAGGCTCAGGAAAGCGCAAACCTTCTTGCAGGCGCAAGCGGTGCAAAATTGGGCAAAGTTCTTTCTATCAGTGAACATTCAAATATCGCATATCCTCGTGCACGCCTTTTGAAGGCTTCGGCTGTGGCAGCAAACGCGGATATGGCACTCGAAGAAGCCGCTCCTACCCCAATTGCCGGCGGATCTTCGACAATAACAATCACAGTCGATGCTGTCTATCAGTTGAGATAAAATTCAGAAATCAATATAATAGAAGAAAAGGAAATTCAAATGCTTGATTATCGATTTATTAAAGAACACCTTGATGAAGTCAAAAAGAATATTTCTGACCGAAACATGGTCGCAGACGCTGACCTTGTTGTAAAACTTTTCGACGAGCGAACAGCTCTCACCACAAAATTGCAGACTTTGCAGCAGAAACGAAACGAGAACGCCGCTCTAATGAAGCAGAAGCTTGACGCAGAAACCCGTGCAAAGTACATCGAAGAAGGAAAAAAGATTAAGGACGATGTGGCCAACGCAGAAAAAGAGCTTTCTGAAGTTGAGGAAAAACTTGATGCTGCCGGTCGCCAGATTCCGAACATGCACCACCCTGATACTCCAATCGGCAAGCTCGACACAGAGAACCTTGAAGTAAAAAAGGTCGGCACACCACGCAAATTCGACTTCCAGCCAAAAGACCACGTAACTCTTGGCGAAGAGCTTGATATTCTCGACTTTGACCGCGGAACAAAAGTTTCTGGTCCAAAGTTCTATTATCTCAAAAATGAGGCTGTCTTCTTGGAGCAGGCTCTTATCATGTACGCGCTCAATATTCTCCGCAAGCATGGTTTCACACAGTTCATTACTCCTGATGTAGCAAAACAGGAAATCTTGCAGGGTATCGGATTCAACCCTCGCGGAAACGAATCAAACGTATATTGTATCGAAGACGAAGGAACTTGTCTGGTCGCAACTGCTGAAATCACTTTGGGCGGTTACCATTCAGGCGAAATTCTTGAAAAATCAGCTCTTCCGCTCTTCTACTGTGGTCTTTCACACTGTTTCCGACGCGAGGCAGGTGGAGCAGGCCAGTTCTCAAAGGGCTTGTACCGCGTTCATCAATTCGACAAGGTTGAGATGTTCGTTTACTCATTGCCAGAAGAATCAGACAAAATCCACGAAAAACTCCGCCTTATTGAGGAAGAGATTTTCACAGGACTGGGCTTGCCGTTCCACGTCGTTGACACTTGTACAGGCGACTTGGGTGCACCTGCCTACCGCAAATGGGACTTGGAAGCATGGATGCCTGGACGGGCCAACGAAGCTCATCCAGATGGCGACTACGGTGAAGTCACATCAACTTCAAACTGTACAGACTATCAGGCTCGCCGCTTGAACGTAAAATACCGCGACGATGACGGAAAGAACAAGTATGTTCACATGCTCAACGGCACTGCAATCGCTGTAGGACGCGCAATGCTCGCAATCCTTGAGAACTACCAGAACGCAGACGGCTCTGTAACAATTCCAGAAGTTCTCGTTCCATACTGTGGTTTCGATAAGATTTTGCCAAAAGCAAAGAAAGACCCGGTATATCACACAGCAAAAAAATAGCGAACACTAAATCCATCCATTGATTTCGTGATTCGTATGAGAATTTTCGTTCCGAAAATTCTCTATTTGCTTTTACCCTGCATCCGTGCAGGGCATTATTGGTATCAAACATGCTTAATCCAGAAAACAGGCTTTTACGGGGAATCTTTTACCTTCTCATATTCATGAGCGTTATCTTAGCAGGCTCTATGCTTAAGATTCTCGAAAGTTTTCTCAAGCCCGTTATTCTGGCTGTTCTTTTGGCGGCAGTTTTCTATCCATTCGTCAAAAGACTCAACACCAAATTCAAGATTCCCTGGCTTTTAGGGATTTTAATCGTATACGCACTGTTCACCATTGTTTTCCTTGTTCTTGGAAATATTCTCACGTCAAGTTTTATGTCAATTCTTGATTCGTTTCCCAAATATGAAGAACGTTTCCGAATGATTTACCATACAATGCAGGCGGGATTTGACAAAAATCAGGATTCAGGTCTTTTAAATTTCTTCTTCGATTTCAATAAAGACCAGACATTGCTTGAAAATCTGAGTTCCCAGCTAAATATCGTTCCCCTACTCAGGAACTTTGCCTTAAACTTTACAAATTTTCTGCTTTCTTTTACAAAAAGCACTTTTTTGATTCTTCTTCTATCGATTTTTCTTCTTTTGGAAATTAATTTCACCAAAAAAAAGGTTTATGCAGCCTTTTCAGATCACAGCAGCACAAAAATTCATGACATTATGAACAGGGTTGCGCGCGACACTACGCATTACATATCAATCAAGTTTTTCATTTCGCTTTTGACAGGAATTTTCGTATTCATATTCTGTCTTATTGCAGGCGTTGACTTTCCGCTCGTATGGGCTTTTCTTGCTTTTGTACTCAATTTTGTCCCCACGTTCGGCTCAATCATTTCCTGGGCAATCACCACTGTTTTTGCATTTCTACAATGCTATCCTTCGCCTTTCCCAGTTATTTTTATCGCAATTTCAGTTCTCGTGATGAATGTATTTTTGGGAAATGTGGTCGAACCAAGAATCGAGGGTGAAAACTTGGGGATCTCGCCTTTCATGATTCTCGTAAGTCTTTCACTATGGGGCTGGCTCTGGGGATTTCTAGGCTTAATCGTAGCAGTTCCACTCATGGTAATCATCAAAATTTTCTGTGAGAACATTCAGGTTTTGCGCCCGATTGGAACACTCCTGGGAAACGGAAAAAATTGCTAGGCAAGAAGAGCCAGCACCAAGGCTCCACATTATAAAAGCTTTTGCTGTTAAAAATGGCTTCCAGTCGTGAAAACGGCTTATCGGAAGCTAGGGAACGACGGCGTAGCCGTCAAAACCTGTGAGACAGGTTTTGAGTGACTCTCCGAACAGCTATGCTGTGAAGGCCTGCTAGCATGCTACACGCGTTTTGTGCTTGTAACTATATACGGTTGCCGCCCTCGCGGCAGCACAAAACGAGTGTTTCCGTAAGCCATTTCGCTCCTTCACGCCATTTTCAATATTAAATCGATTAAAATGCTGAAGCCCTGAAGCTAGCATAGTTTATTTGAACCAGTAATTTGACACAGGATATATTTTCCGTCTCTGTAAATAATCAACTGTATCCTCATACCCCTTTTTTATTAAAAGATTTATCCTAGCCTCACTGAAATTAGCCGTACCATCCAAAATACTTTCAAAAAATCCATCACCGTCAATGTCTATGCTTGGAAAAAGCTCGATTATATTAAGATTGTCATAGTCTTTTGCACGAATCCGCCTTGTTACATGATCTTTGTCAGAAAGATAAACAACGATAATATTCTTGATTTCGGGGTACTTCTCGACAATTGGCTTAATCGGAAGGTTATCGCCGCCCACGCTCTCTTCACCGCCGTCAGAATAATTGTGACCTCCATCACCGTCATTTACAAATACTGAATCGCAGATAACCGGAAATGCAGAAGTAGCAAGAAGTTTTGCTTTTATGTCTTCCTTTTCATCTTTGTTCAGGTTAAAATAATAAGTGTGCTTTCCAACTCCAGAACCAAGAATTGTCGATTTGATAAACTTTAGGACTTTAAGCCTGTCGCGAACAGCACAAACATAAACCTGAACGGAAGAATCATATAAATTTTCAATCGGAATCGTGTCCAGAAGTTCAGAAAGCCCTTCCTGAGAAATCAAATTGGAATCTTTTGTAAGTTTTTTGCTCACCTGCTCTTTCCAGATATTTTCAGCCTCTGTCACTGATGAAACTGAAAACAAAGCCGCATTAAGACCACCTACGCTTGCGCCTGAAATCACACTCACCTTTTGGGCAATTCCGTATTCATTAAGAGCTTTCCATACACCAACCTGATATGCCCCCTTTCCACCACCGCCTGCCAAGACAACGGCATACTCCTGTGAAAAAGCAAAAAATGCAGAAAAAAGAAAAATCAATAGAAACGCAAATTTTTTTAGCATCAGTCTTTTGCCTTCTCCCTTGCAATATTTTCGCCAATTTTAAAATAAAGAATATCATCTGATTTTATGTCGGGGAATTTATTTGATGCAAGATAAAAAACGTTCTGCTCTTTGAGGGCTTTTCCGTCCTTACGGAGAACAAAAAAATTGAGATTGATGGCAACAAGCCTTTCTGGAATTAAAATTTCTACACGAGAATAGATTTTTTCGTCACTTATAAAAAATTTACGACCAGACTGAATATCATTCTCATCGGAATCAGGAATTCTTTCCAGCGTTTGTGCTTTTGAATAAATATAAGGGGCATAGACAAAACGTTTTTGCCACAAATCTGACAAATCCATATTTTTTGATAGGGCAAAATTATTCCACAACTCTGTGTCATCTGATTTTGCTGAGGCATACCTCATGTATTTTTTACCATCAACTACAAATGGATAGCAGTATTCGCCTTTTGATGAAAACCATGTTCCATATACGTCTGAAAGATTCGATGCTGGCTTCCATTCTGAAAAATCAATTCTTGTGGAAGTGCATGAAAATAGAAAGAAGCAGGCAGACACTATAAAAAGTGAGAAAAATTTTCTAAAAGAACGAGAAATTATCCTGCTTCTTCTGTTATTCATGCAGTCAGAATACTAGATTTTTGGAGTTTTGGCGAGTGATTTTGCAATCTCATCGTCTGTCGGAATGTAATCGCTCATTGTGCCGTCGTTGAAAGCCTTGTAAGCGTACATGTCGAAGTATCCTGTTCCTGTAAGACCGAAGAGAATTGTCTTTTCTTCGCCAGTTTCCTTGCATTTGAGAGCCTCGTCAATCGCAACCTTGATTGCATGGCTTGACTCTGGTGCCGGAAGAATGCCTTCTACCCTTGCAAACTCCTGTGCAGCCTTAAATACAGATGTCTGCTCAACAGAGCGGGCCTCCATGAGCTTGTCATCGTAAAGCTGAGAAAGAATTGAGCTCATTCCGTGATAGCGCAATCCGCCGGCATGGTTCGGAGACGGCATGAATTCGCTTCCGAGAGTGTACATTTTGGCAAGCGGACAAACATGGCCCGTGTCGCAGAAGTCGTAGACATAAGAGCCGCGTGTGAGAGAAGGACAGCTTACAGGCTCTACTGCGATAAACTGATAGTCAGCCTCGCCGCGCAATTTTCGCCCCATGAAAGGAGAAATCAATCCGCCAAGGTTTGAGCCGCCTCCCGCACAGCCGATGATTACGTCCGGCTTGATTCCGTATTTGTCCATTGCGGTCATTGTCTCCAGGCCGATTACGGTCTGATGCAGGAGAACCTGATTGAGAACGCTTCCGAGAACATAGCGGTAGCCTTCCTGTTTTGTTGCGGCCTCCACTGCCTCACTGATTGCACAGCCCAAGCTTCCGCCAGTGCCGGGGAATTCTGCAAGGATTTTTCGGCCGACTTCGGTTGTATCACTTGGAGAAGGAGTGATTTTGGCTCCGTAAGTGCGAATAACTTCGCGACGGAACGGCTTCTGCTCGTAGCTGACTTTTACCATGTAAACCTGGCAGTCCAAATCAAAGTATGAGCAGGCCATTGAGAGTGCTGTTCCCCACTGACCAGCACCGGTCTCAGTGGTAACGCCTTTTAAGCCCTGTTTTTTGGCATAATAAGCCTGAGCAATTGCTGAATTGAGTTTGTGGCTTCCGCTAGTGTTGTTTCCTTCGAATTTATAGTAGATTTTTGCAGGAGTGCCGAGCTTTTTCTCAAGGCAATATGCACGGACAAGTGGAGCCGGACGGTACATTTTGTAGAATTCACGGATTTCAACCGGAATAGGGATATTTGCAGTTGTATCGTCAAGTTCCTGCTTTACAAGCTCGTCGCAAAATACATGAGAAAGCTCTTCGGCAGTGCAAGGCTTTCCAGTGGCAGGATTCAAAAGAGGTGCCGGCTTGTTCTTCATGTCAGCACGAACGTTATACCATGATGTTGGGAGTTCATTTTCAGAAAGATAAATTTTGTAAGGGATTTTTTCAGACATTTGATTCTCCAAAGTTGCAATATGTTATTATTTATAGAAACATTATATAGGCAAAAATCAAAACATGCAAGGAAAAGAAAAAATAATGCCACACAGATTCGAGATTCCTACGGAATCTCTTTAAATGGAAATTAAAAATTCATTTTCATGATTTTGCGTAGCAAAATCGAATCAGTGTGGCAATAAAAAAAATCTTGCGCCAATTAAGTCTTTAAGTTACAATTAATGAATATGAAAAAAATCTTCATTGTTTTTCTTCTCATTTCTTCTCTTATTTTTAGTGTTTTTTCACAGTCTGCTGCCAATGGAAACGTTGATCAATCTTTCTTAAACGACTTTGTTCACCGGACATGGACTACAGCAGACGGTCTTCCCGGCATGACAATCACAGCCTTAATGCAAGACAAGAAAGGCTACATCTATATAGGCACATACGACGGTCTCGTTCGTTTTGACGGAATTGAATTCGCCAATTTTTCACGAAATCTTGACTCAAAATACGACTTTGTCGCTGTACGCTCAATTTTTCAGGATTCAAAAGAAAATATCTGGGTCGGACACAACGACGAAGGTGTAAGCCGCATAGCTCCAAGCGGCGAAATCATAAGATTTTCCACCGAAAACGGTCTACCGCACAACTCAGTCCGTGCAATCTGTGAGGACTACGATGGAAATATCTGGCTCGGAACAGCTTCAGGCTTGTGTTATCTCACTTCAGAATCTAAAGTTATAATTCCAGACGGACTCAAAGAACTTGGACAGGAAACTATTCAGGTTTCAAAACTTTATTGCGACACAGCAGGAAGAATCTGGATTTCAACAGCAAATGCAAACGAGCTTTTCGTTTATTCAAACAAAAAAGTCGAGCTTTTCACAGGAATTACGAAAATCAAAAATCCATCTGTAAATGAAGTCACTCAGGATAAAAGCGGCGCATTCTGGTTCGGAGTTGCCCCACACTATTCTGTCAGAATCAAGGATACAGAAGAAACAGTCTTCGACATCGGCCATGACCACACGGAAGGCACTGTCGTAAACTCAATAATTCAAGATAAAGCCGGAGATTACTGGTTCGCATCGGACAGCGGGATCACAGTCCTTCACAACGGAATGTACACTTATTATGACAAGCGCAACGGAATTCCCGACGATTATATCAATGAAATTTTTGAAGACCGGGAAGGCAATATCTGGGTAGCTTACAATCGCGGCGGAATCGAAAAAATGAGCCATGGAAAATTCCGCACAATATCAATGCCAATTGCAATCAATGCAATCTGCGAGGATAAAATCCGCAATGTCACCTGGCTCGGAGCTGATGACGGTCTTTACTGCTACAAAGACAATAAATTTATTGAAAACAAAATCACAGACAAATGCAAAGGTGCACGAATCCGGCATGTAGGAATGACTTACGACAACGAGCTTTTGATTTCAGCATATTCCGATTTGAGCCAAATTCGAATTCTTCCAAATGATGAAATAAAAGTCTGGACAACAAAAGACGGTCTTGCCGGTCTAAAAAACAGAGTCGCAATCAAAACAATGAACGGTGACTATTATTTTGGAACAACACAAGGCCTAAGTATCCTAAATCACGAAGACTCAAAAATCATAAATATCACGCGTGAATCTGGATTCGAAAATGAATTCATCATGGCCCTTTACGAAGATGAAGCCGGACAGGTTTGGGTCGGAACGGATGGTGGCGGAATTTACATTCTCAAAGACAAAGAAATCGTAAAGCACTATAAAACAGAGGACGGACTTGCAGGAAACGTAATCTTCAAGATTTCGAAAATCGGTGACGGTCTTTGGGTTACGACAGGAACAGGCATTTCCAAATTTATAGAAGAAAGAAACACGTTCTTCAATTTTAACTCACGGAACGGCTTGGGAACAGACAGTATTTTCCAGATTATCTGCGATTACACTCACACAATCTGGATGACAAGCAACAAGGGCGTTCTTTCGGTAAATCTTTCAGAAATCGAAGATGTACTCGACAGCAAGAAAGACAAGATTTCGGTAAAATTCTATGGAAATTCCGACGGTCTCATCACTGGCGGTATCACTTCAACATCAGTCTCAACGCAAGATTCACTAGGCCGAATTTGGTTCACTCTGATTGACGGATTCGCTATTTACGACCCGGTAAAATCAGGCAAAAATCAGGTTGCTCCTAAAATTGAGATCCAGGAATACTCCATCGACAATACGAAATCCGATTATCACGGCGAAAAAATCATTCTCCAGCCGTCAGCAAAACGCCTAAGCATCAAATTCACAGGTTTAAGTTTCATTTCTTCGGACCAGATGCGTTTCCGATACAAACTCAGCGGTTTTGAACAGGATTATTCAGACTGGTCAAATTTACGAAATGTATCTTACACAAACTTAAAGCCTGGCACTTATGAATTTACTGTAATCTCACAAAACAGTGATGAAATTGAAAGCGAACCGACAGAACCGATCATCATTATCAAAAAACCGTATATCTGGCAGCAGATTTGGTTCTGGCCGCTGATAATTCTCATAGCAATTGCGGTTTCTGCACTCATGGTCCTTCATAAGATCCGTAAAATGCGTCGCTATCAAATTGAGCTTGAGCAAAAAGTCGAAGAAAGAACACATGATCTCAAACTTGAAAAAGAAAAATCGGAAAGTCTCTTGCTCAATATTCTTCCAAAAGAAGTTGCAAAAGAACTTACGGAACATCCAAACCAGACAATCGCTAAAAAATTCCCGAATATCACCGTATTGTTCACGGATATTGTCGGCTTTACAAAAATGAGTGACGGAATGAGCGCAGAAGCAGTCGTAACGATGCTGAACAAAATGGTCTCTCTTTTTGACGAACGCGCAAAACGTGAAGGAATCGAAAAAATCAAGACAATTGGTGACGCTTACATGGCAGCCACAGGTTTTACAGATGAAATTGATCACGATGGAGCACACCGCATGGTCAAGTTTGCACAAGGACTCATGGAAGATGTCAGAAGTTTCAATGAAACATCCCCTGTCAAAGTGCAGATTCGTCTTGGAATCAACACTGGAAACCTTGTTGCGGGCGTAATCGGAAAGTCAAAATTCATCTATGATATCTGGGGTGATACAGTAAACGTTGCAAGCCGAATGGAAAGCACCGGCGAAGCAATGAAAATCCACGTCACAGAAACAACCCATGCTCAAACAAAGGACATCTTTAAGTACAGTGAGGGCGTTGAACTCGAAGTCAAAGGCAAAGGAAAGATGAAAACCTACTTCCTTTAAATACTTTTTAAGTGATGATTAAAATTCTCTAATATGATATAATTTTTCTCTATGGAAAATCGAGAAAACTTTAAATCACGAATTGGATTTATCATGACTTCAGCGGGGTGTGCAATCGGACTTGGAAATGTCTGGCGCTTCCCCTTTATCACCGGCCAATATGGTGGGGCGGCTTTCGTTCTATTTTACCTGCTCTTTTTGGTGCTCTTGGGCGCGCCAATCATGGTTATGGAATTTGCCGTTGGAAGGGCTAGCGGCAAAAGTGCAGTACGCTCATTTCACGAGCTTGAGCCAAAAGGCAGCAAGTGGCATGTTTTCGGATATTTTGCGGCAGCAGGCAATTATCTTCTTATGATGTTCTACACAACTGTCGCCGGGTGGATGTTTGCTTATATTTTTAAAAGTGCACGCGGAACATTCTCTGGTCTCAACGCAGAGCAAATTGGCGGTGTATTCGGAACAATGCTTGCAAATCCAGTTGAGCAGCTCTGCTGGATGACCGCTGTAATCATAATCGGATTCCTAATCTGTATGGGTGGCCTTAAAAACGGTGTCGAAAAGGCTTCAACCATAATCATGACAAGTCTTCTCTTTCTCATGCTTATTCTTGTCGTACGTGCAGTCACTCTTTCAGGTGCAGGAAAGGGGCTCGCATTCTACCTCAAACCAGATTTTTCTAAAATGGCTCAAAACGGCTGGGGAGAAGTGATTTTTGCGGCAATGGGTCAGGCATTCTTTACACTTTCGCTCGGAATCGGTGCTCTCGCAATCTTCGGAAGCTACATCGGCAAAGAAAAAGCTCTCACCGGCGAGGCCTTGCACATTATAACTCTCGACACATTCGTTGCTCTCATGGCAGGATTTATAATTTTTCCGGCTTGCTTTGCTTTCGGTGTAAATCCAGGTCAGGGGCCGGGGCTTATTTTCGTCACATTACCTAATATTTTCAATTCAATGTTACTCGGTCGTCTCTGGGGCACACTGTTCTTCGTATTCATGTCGTTTGCCGCTCTCTCAACTGTCATCGCAGTTTTTGAAAATATCATCGCCTTTGCAATGGACAGGAACGGATGGAGCCGAAAAAAAGCTGTAATCGTAAACATCGTGCTTGTGCTCGTACTTTCAATTCCTTGTACACTCGGTTTCAACGTTTGGAGCAACATCGTAATTCCAAAAATCGGAAATATTCAGGATATTGAGGACTTCATCGTATCAAACAATCTTCTTCCACTCGGATCGCTTGTTTATCTCGTATTCTGTACTTCACGTTATGGCTGGGGATTTGACAACTTCATTCAAGAAGCAAACACAGGAAGCGGCATAAAATTCCCGCGTACCCTCAAATTCTATGTAAGCTGCATTCTTCCAATGATTGCAATTGTAATTTGGGCTGTCGGTTACTTGCAGAAATTCATTCTCAAATAGAAATTGAGGTTTTATGGAAAAACTTGACGTGAAACTCGTCGCCCTTGATTTGGACGACACGCTTTTGAATGATGACCGCCAGATTTCTGACGGAAACGTGGCGGCTTTACGCGAATGTGCCGAAAAGGGAATCTATGTCGTTCTCTGTTCAGGACGTGCAGAAGATGCGATTCTTCCGTTTGTAAAAAGGCTTGAAATTGCAGGCAAAGAAGCTGGAAAATTTCTCATCGCAATCAATGGCTGCTCGATTTTCGACATGCACAAACGCCAGCAAATTTTTTGTCAGAAGGTAAAGCCGGAAATTCTTTTGCGGACAAATGAAATTGCCGAAAGCTACGGTCTCAAAACTGAAGTCTACACACCCGACACAATTTATTATGAGCAGGCTACTAAGTGGACAAAGCTCGATGTTGATTTGTGTGGTCTCAAAGGCAAGTCTGTTGAAAATTATACGGATTTTTTAAGGCAGGGATTCACAAAAATGCTTGTCCCTGGAGAACCAGAGGAATTGCAGAAACTCCAAAAGATTCTCAGGGCAGAATTCGGAGACAAAGCCGTAATTTTTACAAGCAAGCCCTACTTTCTTGAAGTTCTTCCACCAAATTGTGGCAAGGGCGAGGCTGTCGAATGGCTTTCAAATAATCTCGGATTTGGTATCGAAAAAGCGATGGGCTTTGGTGACAGCATGAACGACGAGAGCCTTATACGCATGGTCGGCTACGGTGTCGCAATGTGCAACGGCTTACCCGAAATCAAAAAAATCGCCCGCTTTGTGACAGATTTGGACAACAATCACGACGGCGTAGGCGATTTCTTGAAAAAACACGTTCTTTAACCGTTCATCATTTTACGGAATTCCTCTTCGTTTATGATTGGAATTCCGAATTTGGCGGCTTTCTGGTTCTTTGAGGAGCCAGAAGAAGTGTCGTTCGTGACAAGGTAGCTCAAATCTTTTGTAACGCTTGACTTGCAGCTTCCGCCAGCCTTTTTGACCAGGGCTTCAGCATCAGATCTCTTCATTGTTTTAAGCTCTCCCGTAAAGCAGAAAGACTTTCCTGCCAAAGCTCCGCCACCAATTTCTTCAAGTTGGATTGTTCCGCTCTGGGTGAGAGAAAACATTTCTTCTTTATTTTCAGCCAAGCCTTCAACAAAAATCTTCGCGGTGATTTCGGCAAAGCCATAAACGCCCGCAATCTGCTCTTCGTTTGCAGAAAGAAGTTTTTCGAGCGAATTGAATCCTGCGTCAATCAGCTTTTGAACCATAGTTTCGCCTATTCCTTCGATGTCGAAGCCGCCGATAAAGACCGAAAGACTCATTCTTCGGTGATTCTGGATGCTCTCATAAACTTTTTTTGCGCCCAGAGAATCTTTCTGGCTTTCAATTGACTCTTCGTTCAAGAAATATGGAACAAGCTTTTCACCAGTGAGTTTGTAAATATCAGAAATTGAAGTGACTTCTTTGTTTTTGAAAAGCTCCCGAAGCAAAGTGTCACCAAAATCACGGATGTCAACAACACTAATCCATTTTTGCAGCTGATGAAGAACACGTTTTGAGCAGGATTTGTTCGGACAATAAAGACGGCTTCCCTCATCACAAAGTTCCGAGCCGCAAGTCTCACATTTTTTGGGAAAAACAATCGCGCTTGTTACCTGACCAGGCTCTTCATTCAGAACGCTTTCAATCTTCGGGATTATCTCGCCGCGCTTTACAACGACGACCCGGCTTCCGATTTTGACTCCGAGAGAGCGCATTGTGTCTGGATTTGCAAGAGATGCCCTCTGAACTGTGGTTCCGTTGAGCTGAACT
This sequence comes from uncultured Spirochaetaceae bacterium, assembly GCA_902785455.1. Lineage (GTDB taxonomy): Bacteria > Spirochaetota > Spirochaetia > Treponematales > Treponemataceae > Treponema_D. The sequence goes on along the minus strand of CACZYY010000018.1, from coordinate 30,411 downwards.
TCGTCAAAAATTGCTACCGGAGTATAAGTGGCTCCAGATTCACTCCATTCAACCTCACGCAAAGTAGAAACAGCCTCTTCGAGCGAGAATTTGAATGCAATCTGTCGGTCTGGCCTGGCCCGGCTTGCATCCGCCAAGTCAATCCGCCTTTCTTTTATTACAAGGCCGTCGATGTCATAATCCAGAGATTTTCGGATTTCCATGACTTCGGCACGGTATTCAATCACTTCATCCGCACTTTTACAGATTTTTAACGGAGATGTGTTGAACCCGCATTTTTTGAGCCAGTTGATTTTTTCTTCTTCGTCCTTGAAAGGGCTTTCGCCACTGGTTGCAAGGGCATCGTAAGTCATGAGGCAAAGATTTTCACTTCCGCTTCCGTCTTTTCGCTTCATGAGGCCGTTGGCTGCGTTTCGGCAGTTGGCTTTGTCGGAATAAAATTTTTTGTGAACGGTGTGGGTCATGATGACTTCACCACGAACTGCCCCCGTAAAATCAATTTTATTGTTTTCGGAATCAAAAAGAGCGATTTTGACGCCCTGCATTTTTCGCGCATTGGCCGTGATGTCATCGCCGATTGTTCCGTCTCCGCGAGTGACAGCCCGCACAAGCTCGCCTTTTGAATACTGAAGCTCCAAAGAAGCGCCATCAAGCTTGTACTCAACAAGATATTCGTCGTAAGCGTGAGTTTTTGCCCAGGCCAAAAATTGCTCCGGGTTGGCGGCCTTTTCCTGGCTTCCCATGGGCATGATATGGCGGATTTTTGCAAAATTGCCAGAATCCGCACCGACACGCTGTAAGACAGGATTCTGAGGATCAAGAGATTTTAATTCGTCCCAAAGTTTGTCAAATTCGGCATCGGAAATTTCTCCTTCGCCATTATAATAAGAGTCCTGATATTTTTTAATCAAAGAAGCAAGCTCATCAATGCGTGCCATATCGAATAAATCTGACATTATAAAATCCTATTTTATTAGACGCAGATATACGCAGATGCACACAGATTTTGTTTTGCCATCTGCGTTCATCTGCGTCAAATTCTTTCAAACATCATTTCGTTGATTACGCGGTTGGCGTCAATGCCTTTTTGCTCGAATCTTGTCTCTGGCCGCCACTCTTGATGCGGAGCATAGCCTTCGTAGCGGTTTTTAAGCCCCGGTGTTGCGCAAAGCTGCTCCATGCCGAATTCAGCGTACGGAAGCCAGTCGGTTACAAAGTACAAATATCCGCCTTTCACAAGTTTTTGGACCATCAAATCTGTTCGCGGGCGCTGAACAAGCCGGCGCTTGAAGTGACGTTTTTTATTATGAAAAAGATATGAAATGCTGAAACTGAGCCGTCTGCAAGCTGATTTTTGAGGACTTCCATCGCATCATGCTCAATTATGCGGAGATTTTTTAAGCCACGGTCACGGATTTCGCCCAGCAATTTGCCAACACCAGGTTTGTGAACTTCAATTCCGATGTAATTGATTTCTGGATTGTTTGCGGCTATGATAGCCGTGGCCTTTCCCATACCGAAGCCAATCTCAACGACTACAGGATTTGAGTTTCCGAAGATTTTTTCAAAATCAAGAATATTTTCGGTATAAGGAACGCAGAATTCTTCATGCATTTCCTCATAAGCCTTGCGCTCGCTTGCGGTAAAATGCCCCTGCCGGAGCACAAAAGTGTGAATTTCACGGTGAATTCCGTCTGATTTCCGAGTTATCTCATTATTTTTATTATCGTTATTCATTTTAATACCTTATTTTTGGAGCGATGGGGATAGGGAGCCGACGCCAACGCCTAAAAAGTCGTGAGACGACTTTTTAGGCGAGTCTTGGTGAGAGCTATGCTCGAACCGCTTCCCCTTCTGTATTTTTAAGTGTTTCATTCCTCATTACTAATTTCCTTTAACTTTTCTTCTGGCATAAAACAAATAACTGTGTTTCCGGGCGTAACATAACAGATTCTTTTGGATTCGGCAAGCTTAAAATCCCTGAGAATGTCAGCGTTTGACTTCCAAGAAGCTTTTGCTCGCCCCATAAAAAGTAATTCACCAGATTCATCATAAATTGCAATATTTTCGTTTGGATTTGGCAAAAAATCCTTGAAATTCTCGGTGGTTGACTTTAAAAGCTCTTTGTTATAATAGACGGTAAATTTTGCTTCGTCTTTGCTTTCGGCGGCATCGTAATATTCGACCGTATAAATGCCGGTTGGAATTTCTTTGCCTTCCGGTGGATTTAAATTTACTGAATAAGTATAGCTTTTGTTCATTCCGGTGAAAATTCCAGGATTTGAGACAATCCATGCATAGCCGGAGTTATCATTTGTAACCGTAAAACTCTCGGTGCGCTGAGCCTGATTTGCAAGCTGAAAAAAAACCGCAAGACGCTGAGCAGGAACGACTTCCTTTTCAGAGTAATCAAAAATTGCCGTAGCCGATACAGAAACGACATCAGCTTCACTGTCAGAGCATGAAAAAAACGAGAAAATAGAAAAAATGAGAAACAAACAAAAAATTTTGATTCGCATTTAGAAATTGAAAATCAAATTGATGACTGTCAAATCCTGATTAGCAAACTGATTGACGATAGACTCAAATTTGACGTTGAGCTTTTTACATGCATCATCGAGATAAGAAAGATAATACAAGCCTAAATCTGTGCTGCCCTGCCCGTCCGGAATTTCGCGGTAGAAATCGATGAGGGAACGCTTGTTTGTATCAGCGGCCATTTTGTCCTCGATGTTGGCCTTTGCTTCCTGATTCTCGTCACTTTTGTTGAGAACCATGATTTGAAGACGGCCCTGCTTACCGATTGCAGTTGAACCGCCGCCAAGCTTCCATGAAAGAGACACCAGTTCGTGCTTGCGTTTGAGCTCACCAATAATTTTGGTACGGACTTCGGGGTCAAAAAGCAATGCGTCAAGATCCTCGACACCGTTATAAAGGACTTTTGCCTCTTTTTTGAGGTTGTTGTTCTCGGCATTGAGGGCAAGTTCCATGAGAAGAATGGAAATATACTCTGCAACACGAGATTTTTCCATGTAAATTTGAAGAAGATGACGGATTGCGATATTAATCTGAGAAAATCCTTCTTTATCCTTGAAGAATTTAAGGATGATATACCAGTTCATGAGAGACAGGCGGTTGAGGAACTTTTCGGTCATGAGAAGATAAATATTGCGCTCTTCAAGAGAATATTCCTTGTTCTCCATGATTGACTTCCATACCGGGTCAAGGATTTCTTTTTTGGCCTGGCGGATGATAACTTCCTTTTTGGAAATCATGGCCCGAAGCTGCTTGTCTTCGATTTTAGTGCGCTCGTCGATAAGTTCGCTTGGATTGGTGCGGTTGTGCTTGCGAACACAGTCACACTTGATGACATCGGCGAAAACCTGACGATCAAACTGTTTGTAAAGGATTGAATAGACTACGACTTTTGCCAAATCCATGACTTCCTGACGGACAGAAACGAACTCCGACATAGAAATTTCGATTTTGGAAATGTAGTCTACCATAATCATGTTCTGGATAGACTGTGGGGAGAAAGGATTGAGCGAAATGCCATATTCTTCGAGATTATCAGCCAGACGGATACGCAACAACTTTTTTTTGTTGCTGATAAAATGTGACGTACCCTCCTCAGTCAGAATAACTTTTAAAGGCAAGTTCAAAATGAATTTTTTTTCTGCTGGCATAGAATCTCCCTAAAACCCAATACTATAATTGTACACTAAGGCACTTGAATTGTAAACTGACAAATAAGAGAACTGTCAAAGTTGCCGCTGATTTAATCTCGATTGAATAAATCAGTTTTTCCTTATATTCTTATTCAAATGCATTTTCGAAAAATTATAGTTTTAGCTTTCCTATTATTTTCGGCACATTTTTCAATTTTCTCGCAAAAAAATCTTAATATAAAAGAACTTTTTGGAAATAAACTTTCGCAGGCAGTGGAATCAAATCTTTCCGAAAATGGTTTTTCACCAATTCAGCAAGCTCTTTCTCCAACCGGCCAGGATAATTTTGCATATAATCTTCTATTGAATTTTGATGGAAATTCCAGCGATGAAGTAATTTTCTGTTTTATGCAGGAAGATTTTTCTAGCAACGAAAAAGCAATTTTAGATTTTCTTTCGTATCTCAAAACACAAAGCCTCAGTTGTACAGTCACCGTTCTTTTTTCAGCTCTGGACAACTCTGAATTCGACATTTCAAATTCAATCAAAGGAACTGAAGTTTTTGCCAGTTCAATCGATGACACAGATTCATGTACTTCAATAATCATCAATTTAAATCCAGAAGAAAACACGGCAATCTATACAGGCAGCAAAAAAAACACTTCACCGCTGTGGCTCACACGTAAAATCACGGAAAACTTTTTTGATTCAAAAATCAATTTTACGTTTGAGAACAGGCTTTCGGCAATTTACAGGCTTGGAATCGTTCAGGGGCAAAAACGGCTTTCATATTTCTTTGAGAACAATATTCCCGCAATCGAGCTGAATTTCAAACATTCAGAGGATTTGCTTTGCCTCAAAAAATTTGCAGAAAAATACGAATCCAGCGGGAGCGAAGAATGGGACAAACACTATATTTTTATAAACCGCGGAACTCTTTTCAAACCTCTTTTTATCAATGAGCGAACTATCATCATCAGCTGTCTTTCTGTAGGAATCTTGACGATTCTTCTTTTATGTATTTTCTCATTTTTGGGCGAATACGGTGAACGACACAAATACGAGTTCATCAAGTCAAGTTACATGATTCCGTTCACAATCGGGCTTTCTTTTATTTCTCTTCTTCTTGGCCAGCATGTGGTAGGATTTCTTTCTTCTATTTTTCAGCTGAATCCAATTTTTCAATACGGAATTAAAATCGTTTTTTCCATGTTTTTCATCTCAGTTCTTTTTACGGTTCAGGGAATTTTGAAGCTTTCATTAACGGCTTTCATGTACGGCTACATTCTTCTTGTAGTTGCGATTTTCAATATTTTCCTTTTTTCAACACGAGATTTGACACTGTTCGTAATTTTTGCGGCAGAATACATTTTGATTTATCTCTCAAGGAGCGCAAAAACGCTTCCGTCACTGAGCATATTTTTTATTCTGATGATGATACCATTTGTTCCGTATGGATTTATCATAATCAAGAGTGCGGAAGAAGCAGAACTTACAAAAACAGTTTTCACGACAGCAAGCGGAAATATCATTCTATCGCTCGCAATTTTTCCTTTTCAAATTACATGGCTCCGGATGTTAGTTTTTTTAAACGTACATGCAGGTATCAAAGGCTACACGCTGAAGAGAATGATTTACAACGCCATTTTTTCAACGATTGCAATCCTCGCGTTCATTTTTGCGATTATTTTTGCAATCTCACACTTTATTTATAAGCCGGAACTCAGGGCAGCACAAAGAATTGAAACTAAGATTGAACGTGATGAAAGATTTACGCTCTCGGCAAAGCTTTCAAAAGACGATTTTTTGGGAATGACCACGCACCACATCAGAATTTTGTCCGATGAAGAGGCACTAAGATATTCAATTGTACTGAAAGGCAGTGAAAATGCTCACCCGATTTACGATTCAATTTACAATTATACGATTGTGACTGATTCAAATGGAAAGGATTCGTATTCTTTTGTAATTCCGGATTATCCGCCAAAGAAGATTACTATTGACTATGCGGCTCCTTCAAAAACAAGCGCAACAATTGAAGTCACGGCTTTTTATAAAACTGATAAAAAGAACACGCTCCGGATTGAAAAAAGAGAACTCAAGGTTGAATAAGTGAACAAAGTCTTTCTCCACGTTGATTTAGACGCATTTTTCGCTTCTGTCGAGCAGCTCGACCACCCCGAATATCGGGGAAAGCCTGTGATTGTAGGCGGATTGCCCGGTGACAGAAGGAGCGTCGTTTCCACGGCAAGCTACGAAGCAAGGAAATTCGGCGTTCACTCGGCCATGCCCACTTTTCAAGCGGTAAAACTCTGCCCGCAAGGAATTTTTTTGCGCGGAAGAATGAAACGCTATCACGAAAAATCCGAGGAAGTCATGGCAATTTTCAAAAATTATTCGCCTGACATCCAGCAGATTTCTGTCGATGAAGCTTTTATTGATTTGACTGGCACGGAACGGCTCTTCGGTGATCCGCTTGAGACAGCAAAGAAATTAAAGGCCGAGGTCCTTGAAAAAACTGGCCTTACGGTCTCGGTAGGGCTTGCTTCCACAAAATACTGCGCAAAAATCGCTTCGGGATTACAAAAACCAGACGGGCTTACGGTAGTGCCTTTTGGTGGCGAAACTGATTTTATGCTTTCCCTTCCGATTACGAAAGTCTGGGGAGCCGGGAACAAAACACTGGCAAAACTTGAAAGCTACGGAATCAGAACTACACGCGACATTTATAACCGTTCTGAAAAACTCTTGCAAAGTCTTTTCGGGAAGGCTGCCGGCACTTTTTTGTACAATTCGGTGCGCGGGAACGCTGGGGCAGACTTTAGGGCCGAGCCAAAAAGCCGCTCAATCAGCGCGGAAAACACTTACGAATATGATTTGACGAACCCGGAGATTATCGAAACGGCCCTGCTCTCCCTCTGTCACACGGTGATGTTCCGAAGCCTTCGCGAAAAAGTCAGGAGCACTTCGGTTGCGCTTAAAATCCGCTACGAAGATTTTTCTACGGTGAGCGTTCAGTCCACAAGCGAAAGATATGTTTCGAGCGTGGATGATTTATTTGAGCGGGCAAAGGCTCTGCTTGAAAAAAAACGCAACGCCAGCTTAGGGATCAGGCTTCTGGGCGTGGGAATGTACAATCTCGAAGACGAAAAAACGCCGCGCCAGCAGGAACTTTTTGATTTCGGCGAAGAAAAAAAACGCAGGCTTGAGAACGCGATTTTAAAGGCTCAGGAAAAAGATCCGGCATTAAAAATCACAAAGGCGCGTCTTTTGGGCGGAGCGGCACTTGCTTTGGCGATGCTTTTTCTTCCGCTCCAAGGCACTCAGGCTCAAAATGTGCCGGAAATTCAAAAAAGCTCTGTCTCAACCCAAAAAGAAGCGGACGGTGCTGCGGGAATCGTCTTCGATACTTCCAGGCTTCCGCTTTCGGATTCGGGGAAGTTTGTCTCACTCTTCAACAAGGATTTCGGCGATCAGAATGTTGAATTCTTTGCAGAAGGATACTGGAAAAGCACGGTCACAGGCGGAGCAAATTATTCTTTTGGATTCGGGAACACGCCAGTTCTCACGACCAGCTCACCTGTTTTTGCACAGAATGTCGATTTGTCGCTCTATTTCATGCTGAATCATCACTGGTACTTTGAGGCGGCTTTTGCAGACGAATTCAGCAAAAACACTGTTGCTGCGGGCTATATCGGTGATGGATATTTAAAATCTGCAAGAATCTCCAACAGAAAAATCATTTTTCCTTCAATATATTCAGTCGATGAAGTGAACCGAGGAATCGGTGGCGGCGACAATCAGGCTCCAGGAATCTCTTTTAACTGGAAAGGCTCAAACTGGCAGGCAGACGCGGCCATGCGCTACGATTTGATTGAGGCTCACGAAAAGACCTGGTACGGTAAAAATTCTGTCTCGGTGAATGAAATTTCGCTCTCAAATTACAACACTGGAAGCCAGTATATTCTGCCGTCTTCAAATCTCGTTCAGAATGTAAAGGCGGTTTATGTCGAATCGGCCTCTGGAAACTTGCGCGACTCAAAGGGCCGGAAATACAAAAAACTCGACGGAACTCAATATCTTATTCTGTCGAATCAGAATCAGATTTTGCTTTCAAAGGACGCAAGGGCATATCGTCAAAACGGAGTTTTGCCTGCCGTGGCGGTGACTTTTTATTCTGCGGTTACGCAAAGTGATTTTGAAACATTTTTCGACAAGATGGACGAGTGGTTCTTTCAAACGGAAAGTGGAAAACGGAAAACGGAAAGTTATTTTTATAAGATCTTCAATTCTATTGACGGCGAGGACTGTCTTTTCTTGCAGCATCCGGGCGGATTCTCGCCTTTTATGGTTGCAAACCGCTATGATTGCGGCACAAGTCATGCCAGTGACGCTCAGATTGCGGATTCACAGACAAGCACGGCGGATTCAAGTTACTCAGTCGTGATTGATGAGGACAATCTGCGCTTTTCTCAGGCTGATTTTTTCTATTCAAATCATTTGTACGCGGATGTTTCTTTGAGCGAGGATGATGCAACCGACTCTCTGGAAAAATTGATTCACGCTTCCTTTCCGCTCGCCCGCCTTAATCCTCAGATTTATCTGGGCGGGGATTCTTTATCCGAAAAAGTTCTTCAAGTCCGCTCTTTTTCGCCAGTGAACCGTCTTGAAATCGGAACGGAGGCGGTTTCGGGAACAGTTACGGTCTACAAAAACGGCGTTATTGACGGCTCAGCAAAATATGACCCGGAATCCGGCACAATTACGCTTTCTGGTGCAGTTTCAGACAGCGATCATATCGTTGCCCGCTGGTACGAAGAAAACGAAGACTCAGAATCAGGTGCATTTTCGGCTGCGGCAGGATTCAAATATGACTTTACGGACAAATTTTCTACGGACATTTCGGCTTCAGGCCGATGGGGCTACTCTCCAGACCGTGAATTTGCCGACTCAAGCTATTCTTCACAGGGATTTGCCACGCTCGCAAGCAAAGCCAGCTACACAGGTGAAAGATTTTCGGTCAAAAACACAATCGCAGGTACTTACGAGAACACGAACACCACAGGGAATTTCCGCATTTTGGGAAACGATGACAAAGAATGCGAGACTTACTATCTTTCAAAAAAAGCAGGAATCGATTTGCCGGACGGATTTGAGCCAGTTCTGAACGAAAAGACTTCAGGCGCAATAACTCAAATTGAGTTAAAATCTTCAAAAAATTCTTCAATTGAAGCAAGCGAAGGCAGAAACGACCCGGAAATTTCGGGTTACGCCATTCCTTTTGAGTGGGATTTTTCGGAAAAGACTGCCGGAAGCGGGAATGATGCCGCATGGAGCGCGCTCAGTCTATACACGCCTGGGCTTTTGGGCACTCTTGCAAACACCTCCAATTTTTCAATCGCGCTAAAGAATGCCAATCCAAACGAAAATTATGACATCGAAAATTGCTCGCTTTACCTTCAACTTGGAGTTTCGGATGACGAGGACTTTTCGGTTGAGGAAGCAGAAAGAATACCGACATGGAAAATTTCGGATTCAGGCTCTGAGCAAGTTCGATCATCCTTCGACTTTTCGAAATCGGGCTGGCAAATTGTAAAAGTCACGCTTTCGGACGAGGACAGAAGCATAATCTCTTCTTTGCAAAACTTCAACGCGCGCCTGATTCTCACGACAAGCGACATTTCTTTACTTCCAAAAAACGGCACGATTTACGTAGGCCCTTACGAAGCCGGAGAATTAGTCTTCAACGCGGAAAGCCAAGCCGCAGTAAAAACCGAAAATTATCAGGCGAATGACACAAGCCTCACTTCATCAAAAATCAAAAAATTCAACAAGAATTCGACAAACAAAGTTCAGGTCTTTGAATGGAAATTTGACGAAGAGCAAAGCGAGACTCAAAAAATCATTTTCTCACGAAACTTCAAACAAATCGACTTAGGCGAGTACAAAAAACTCAGTTTTTTCCTTAAATTTAATACCGATTCAGAAGATTCAGATTCCTCGGTCAAAATCAGGCTTACACGGCCAAAATCAAACGGAGGCCTGGATGAAGCCCTTGTCTACGAAATTCCTGCAAAAAATCTTTCGGTCTTATGGCAGGAATACGAAATCGATTTGACAGGAAGAAAAGATTCACTTCTCAAAAAAATCGACACAAACATCGTTCCGACCCGCCTTGAAATCACCGTCAGTGCAAAAGAGAACGGCTCACTTTCGTTCGACGAGCTTTATCTGAGCGAAAACACGCCATTTTTTGTAGCACAGGACAAAATCGAAGCAAGCTACAAAATCGACGGAACGATTCTCGCGATAGAAAATCATGAGATTCTAAAAGACTTAAAAATCTCCGCAACAGGAGACGGCGCGACATCAATTGAAAGCGAAAACGGCACAAATAAAGAAAAAAATCTCAGTTCAACAGGCTCAATTGGCTTCACGATCACGAACCTAAAAATCGGAGGACAAGCCGCCCTCTCAAACGCATACCAGAATGCAAAATCAGACCAAACCGAGCAGAAAAATGCCCTTTCCTCGGCCAGTCACTTTCTTGAAACAGAAAAACCAATTCTAGACATTCTTTCCTTCTCAGAAAATTACTCGTTCAGCTCGGCAGACGGAAGCCTTGAAAAAGCAAACGGGGCAAAAATTGACTTTTCCGGCCATTTCATTCCGCTCGCACTCGAAGGCACCACAAAAGCAGGTAGCGATTCATGGTCTCTTTCACAGAACGCGGGGGCAAAAATCTCTTTCAAACCGCAAAAATTGAATTTTACGGCGGAATCAAAAATATCGCAGAAAGTTCCGACAAATTCCGAAAAAAACGACGGAAATTCTAAAAACGAAAAGTTCTCGACCGAAAACTACGCCTCTTCATGGTGCGAAATCACGGAATTCAGTTTTGACACAGGAAGCGAAAAAGCACAGAAACGCACAATCGGCGGAAAATCATCGCTTTCCTACTCATTCGATACGGCAAAATTAAAGCCGGAAATTTTCTTTGAGACCGAAGGAAATTACAAATCATCCGCAAAAGTCACATTTTCGGACAGCACGAAGTCTGGCTTCAATATTCCATTCTCGCTCGCAAAAAATAATTTCTCCTTCTCATGGAAAAAATCAACAGGAAGCACGAATCCGGTTGAAAACGGCGGCTCTTACGAGCGCGACACAAAAGACCTTCAGAAATCTTTGGGTGAAAAATCTTATTACTTTGCGACGATGCCGATTTACGACCTTGCAAGCGCGAACCTTGCCAATAAAGTGCAAGAAACTGACCGCGAATCGAATTTCTACACCGGAAATTACGCTTTCAACTGGCGCAGAGCCTTTTTTGCCAGCAAATACGATTTTTTCATCCCAATTTCGGCAAAACTTGAAGCCACGCGCGACATCAGAACAGGCGACAATCTGACGGATTTTTACCAGATTAAGAACACAGTCAACTACACCGCCCTGAACATTTTCGGGCGCAAGGGAAACCTGCCGATTTTCTCAATTTTTGAAAGCGACGAGTACAATTCAAGCCTCTCAGCAGCCGTAAAAATTCCGCGGAACGAGCCGGGAGAATATTCTTATCTTTTGAACGGATATTTTCAGGCGACATTCTTCTTCACAGAAAAAAATTATCTCAAAAGCGGATTTGAAGGCAGTCTCGAAGGAAAAGACGACTGGAAAGGGAAAGTCACGCTCGTCTGGAAGCGGGAAGCAAAATCTTCGCTCGCAAAGGGCATGGTCTCACTTTTCAACGAAAAATTAGCCGGCGGAACAAAAAAAATCACAAAGACCGACAGCCTGAATCTCGGAGCAAGCCAAGCGTCATCAACTTCGAGTATAATAAAGAAATACAACATCGATTACATGCACGAAACCGAGACTCAGGTTTCAAAATATGTCTCGCTGAATACGGATTTGGGATTGGGCTACAGCACGACCTGGAATAAAATCGCGATTCTTTCGGCAACAGCCACACTTGGAGCGACAATCAGGTTCTAGTGATACAACTGTAATTCTATGCTATAATAGTTCCATGAATTACTTGTTTTTCGATATTGAATGTGCAAATTGTTTTAATGGAATCGGCAAAATCTGCTCTTTTGGTTATGTGCTTTGTGATGAAAATTTTTCTGTGATTGAATCAGACGACCTTCTTATGAACCCGGACACTATTTTCGACTGGTATTTGTTCAAAGAAGACTCAAAATGCAGGCTTGCATATACACGCGAAGATTACATCAACAACCCGAAATTTCCGCAGCACTACAAAAAAATCAAGTCTCTTCTGGAAGCAAGCAACCAGATTATATTTGGATTTGGCTGTCAGAACGATGTCGCAACGATTGCAACAGAATGCTTGCGCTACGATTTGGACTTGATTGACTTCAACTGCCACGATATCCACACAGTGCTTGAAAAAATTTATGAAATCAAAGGCGGTCTTGGAACATACGTCGAAAAATTTGAAATTCCGACAGACGGAATGGAATTCCATGACAGCAAGGCAGACGCATTCTTCACAATGAAAGTCACTGAAAAACTCATGAATGACCAGAAAAAGCCGCTCAAAGAAATTCTTGCGCCGTATACGCCGTTTTCAAGCAAGCTCCTTCGCAAGCAGAAAATCAAAAAACTTTACGCAAATTACCTGGAAAGAAAAGAAGCAGGCAAAAACAAAGATGGAAAAGCTCCGCGCCCATTAAAGAAAATCACAGTACCAAGCTGGTTTGATTACAAGCGGGAGCTTATTGAAGAAATCGAACGAGATAAATGACAAGGTTTGAAAACTTCAGATAATGCAAAAAACGACGCGAGGGAGTGAAACGGCTTACGAAAACACTCGTTTTGTGCTGCCGCGAAAGCGGCAAACGTGTATAGTTTCAAGCACAAAACGCGTGTAGCATGCTAGCATGCGATTTCGATAAGCCGTTTTCACGACTGGGAGTTCGTTTTTTGAAACAGCCGGAAAATTCAAATCTCGTCCTTTCATTTATCGGATCTCACCTCTCAGGATTTTTCGGACAAGAATGCCGGAAGGCTGAAGGTCAGATTCCTGCCAGCCGCCTTTTGCGTCTCGGTCTTTGTTGTATTTAAGAACGCCGGAATCTTCTCCCTTGTTGTTGACAGACCAGTTTGCCCAGGAAATTTTGTTCTTTGCAAGGAATTTCATCCATTCCAGGGTTTCTTTTTCATATACGCCACCGTCACCAGAAGCCTGTGTTGTTCCCCATTCAGTTACGAAAATCGGAAGGCCGTTTTTGATTGCATTTTCGGCAACGTTTCGGCTGTCCTGACCATGACTTCCTGCGTAGAAATGAAGGGTGTACATGATGTTTTTCTGACCCTCAATCGGGCTTGCGGCAGCACTTGCCAAATCGCTTGACCAGCAGGGAGTGCCAACGACAATTACATTGTCACAGTGCTTTCGGATAATAGGAATAATTCGCTCAGCGTAAGGCTTGATGTTTCCTTCCCAAGTGACTTTATCGCCGTTCGGCTCATTACAAATCTCATAAATGATGTTCGGGCAATCAGCATAAGTTGAGGCAATCATCTCAAAGAATTCTTCTGACTGCTTGACGTACAAAAGCGGGTCACACTCAGGAAGAACGTGCCAGTCAACGATAACGTAAAGGCCAGTCTCTTTTGCAGCCTCAATTGACTCAATTACCTTGCTGGCCATTCCACGGTTCTGTGCATAACCGCCGTTCCCGCCAACATACATAGCGGCACGCCAGAGATCAGCGTTAAAATCATCACGAAGCCATTTGAGGACATCTGGATTTGCATATTTTCCATACCAGTGAAGGCCGTGTGAACTGAGACCGCAAAGCTGAACAGGATTTCCAGCAGAATCACAAAGATGTGTTCCTTCGACGCTCAATTTTCCGAAGCGTTCGACAGGAGTCTTTGAATCATTGTAAATTATTCTGTCACTGGCTCTGTGGCAAGACGGAAACGAAAGGAAGGCAGCAAGTGCCGACAAAAATAAAGCTGTTTGTTTAATCAATTTTTTCATAAAAAATATTGTACATCCCAAGTTTCCAAAAAGCAATTTAAATTTTTAAAATGAAGGGGAAAAGCCTTCCCCCTGGGTTCAGCCAGATTTCTGTCTTCACCACACCCCCTTCTCCTGGGGCTGCGCCCCAAGCCCCAAACTTTTACTTCCATATAATCAATTTTTTTGGTATATTTTAGAAAATTTTATCTTAAAAGAGGAATTGCAAATGAAAAAAGTTTTGCTTTCTTTGTGCGCGGCTTTAATGGCTGCAACTTTCGTTTCATGCGGCGGCGAAAAAGCTGCCGTAGTTAAAATCGGTGTTTTTGAGCCTGCTTCTGGCGATAACGGTGCTGGCGGAAAACAGGAGGCTTTGGGCGTTCAGTACGCAAATTCATTGACTCCAACCGTCACAATCGCTGGCAAAGAGTACAAAGTTCAGCTCGAAATCGTTGACAACGAGTCTTCAAACGACAAGGCTGTAACAGCTGCCAGTGAGCTTATCTCAAAAGGCGTTTCTGTAGTTCTCGGCTCTTACGGCTCAGGCGTTTCAATCGCAGCAAGCGACACTTTTGCGGCAGCTCAGGTTCCTGCAATCGGCATCACTTGTACAAACCCACAGGTTACTTTGGGCAACGACCACTACTTCCGAATCTGCTTCCTTGATCCATTCCAGGGCACAGTCCTTGCAAACCTCGCAGCAGACAAATTCTCTGCAAAAAAGGCATACTGCCTTTCAAAACTCGGTGATGACTATTCAGGCGGTCTCGTAAAATATTTCGTCGAGGCATTCAAAAAACTTGGCGGAGAAGTTGTCGAAGAGACATTCCCGGACGGAACTTCTGACTTCGCAGCTTATGTCGCAAACGCAAAGAAAATCGGCGCAGATGTATTCTTCAGCCCTGTTTCAATCGAAGCCGCTGCCCTCATCATCGAGCAGGCTAACACACAGGGCCTCTCTGTTCCAATCCTCGCCGGCGACACATGGGATTCTAACGTTGTTCTCGCACAGGCAAAAGGCACAAATGTTCAGCTCTATGTAACAACATTCTTCGTTGAAGGTTCAACAGACGCACAGGTTACAGAATTCGTAACAGGATTCCGCAACTACCTCAACACAAACGCAACCGCAAAAACAAACAACGGCGGTGACGACGAGATTGCCGCAGTTTCTGCAATGGGATTCGACGCTTACTACACAGCACTCGAAGCACTCAAACTTGCGGGCAGCACAAAAGGCGCAGACGTAATCAAAGCACTTCCAGGTGTAAAATACACAGGTGTTTCTGGCGCAATCGCATTTGACAGCACAGGCGACGCTGTACGCGATGTTGCTTACGTTAAGAAAGTCAACAACGAAACCGGAAAATGGGACTTCGTTGCACAGCAGAGCGTAAAATAACAAATAAAATATAAGATTTATTAACTGAAACAAAAAAACGGTTTTCCGTCGGAAACCTGTCCCGAACATCGCAGTAAGCAAAGCTCAGGCGAGTTCGTGCCAGAACTCCGACTCCAACCGTTTTTTTGTACCAGTCTGCAACATTATATTTTTTTTCTTTTTTTTAATTTTCTACTTTTAATTACTTTTTCACATCATTGTTTTTATATATAATAACAGAGAAAATCTATTCATAGGAAAAAGTAATGAACGCTTTACAGAACAACCTTCCTTACATCCTTGCGGGAATTTCCACTGGCGGCCAGTACGCGCTTATCGCAATCGGCTACACCATGGTCTACGGAATTCTCCGTCTTATCAACTTCGCTCACGGCGATGTATTTATGGCGGCGGGTCTTATCATGATTTCAGCCTACTCTTTTATGCCTCTGTGGGTTTCGATTCCGTTCACGATTATCATGACGGTTCTTCTGGGATTCGCCGTTGAGCGAGTGGCTTACAAACCGCTCCGCACGGCTCCACGAATGTCAATCATGATCAGTGCAATCGGCATGAGCTATCTTTTGCAGAACCTTGCCCTTTACTTTACTGGCGGACTCCTCAAAAAATATCCTGTGATTCCATGGATCAGCGACTCAATCACTATCGCGGGCGCAATCACCAAGCGTGTCACTGTAATCACTCCGTTTCTCACGATTCTTCTCGTGGTTGCCCTTGTCCTTCTTATCAATCACACCAAAATCGGCATGGCAATGCGAGCCGTTTCAAAAGATTTCGAGACAGCCCAGCTCATGGGCATCAAAATCGACTCGGTTATCAGCATGACATTCATCATCGGCTCATTCCTTGCGGCTGTCGGTTCAATACTTTTCTTCTCGAATTATCCTGGTGTCACGCCAACGGTCGGCGGTATGCCTGGACTCAAGGCTTTCGTTGCGGCAGTCTTTGGTGGCATCGGCTCTATTCCGGGAGCCGTAATCGGTGCATTTTTAATCGGTATCTGCGAGAACATCATCAAGGGCGTCGGTCTCACCACTTTCAGTGACGCATTCACTTTCGTGCTTTTGATTGCGGTTCTTATGTTCATGCCAACTGGCATCTTCGGCGAAAAAGTTACGGACAAGGTTTAACCGGGGGCTTAAAATGGAAAACAAACTTACTTTCATCAAAGAAAAAAAATATCAGCTCGCGGCCTGGGCTTTTCTTGCCGCCCTTTTCATTGCAATTGCAATTCTGGAAGCTGTGGTTCCGCCCACGAGCATTTTGTTCACGGTTCTTAAAAAAGGCGCGATTTATGCACTCGTTGCAGTCTCGATGAACCTTCTGAACGGCTTCACAGGTCTTTTCAGCTTGGGTCAGGCTGGTTTCATGCTTTTGGGCGCATACACTTACGCGATTTTCACGATTCCACTTTCTGCCCGCGAGCAGGTCTATCAGTATTTTAACGGCGGCGCGA
The DNA here is from genome assembly GCA_902785455.1 of uncultured Spirochaetaceae bacterium. Lineage (GTDB taxonomy): Bacteria > Spirochaetota > Spirochaetia > Treponematales > Treponemataceae > Treponema_D. Next base: position 13,894 of record CACZYY010000018.1, on the reverse strand, counting down.
TCCACTTCACTCTTCCTGTTTTCGTTGCCCTGATTCTTGCGGGTCTTGTGGCTGCCCTCTTTGCATATCTGATCGGTCTTCCTGTCTTGCACTTAAAGTCAGACTATCTTGCAATCGCGACTTTGGGCTTTGCAGAGATTATCCGTGCGATTTTCCAGTGGGACAAGCTGGGCGTAATCACGAACGGCTCAAACCTTCTGCGAAAATATCCGGTCTTCCGCTCAACACTATTCTATTTTACAGTCAGCGGAATCTGTATCGCACTTATTCTTCTATTAATTAACTCAACTTACGGACGCGCATTCAAGGCAATCCGAGACGATGAAGTTGCTGCAGAGGCAATGGGAATCAACCTTGCCCGTCACAAGCAGCTTTCGTTCACAATCAGCTCTTTCTTCGCAGGCATTTCGGGTGCGCTTCTGGCAATGTTCCAGACAACGATTCAGGCAAGCCAGTTCAAATCGGCAATGACCTACGAAATTCTGCTCATCGTCGTAATCGGCGGCATCGGTAGCGTAACGGGAAGCTGCATCGCTTCCTTCCTCTTCATCGCCTGTTCTGAATGGTGGCTCCGCTTCCTCGACAACGCGAACCTCAACATCACGCCGATTCAAATTTTGCGTCCGGGCTTCCGAAAAGTCGTTTTCTCTGTGGTCATCATGCTTATCGTTCTTTTCTATCAAAAAGGAATCATGGGCGAGCACGAATTTTCTGTGGCCGGCATAATCAAAAAACTGAAAGGCTGCAAAAAGGCATTCAGAGACCTTAAACTCAAATTCAAAAAGGAAGGATTGGAGGAATAAATGGCAGAGCATGTACTTGAAATGAAAAATGTCACGATGCAGTTTGGCGGCGTTGTGGCTGTGAACAATCTTTCCCTTGAAGTAAACAAAGGCGAAATCGTCTCTTTGATTGGCCCGAACGGTGCTGGCAAAACAACGGCTTTCAATGTCGTAACAGGAGTTTACGCCCCAACAAACGGCGCGGTCTATTTTAACGGAAATCATATCGTAGAAAATTATCCGCGCGGCAAGATGAAGAAGCTATACGCCGGAACAAACCGAGGCGACTACACAAAACATATCGAGCCAACCCCGGATGTAATCACAAAGCTTGGAATCGCCCGAACATTCCAGAACATCCGCTTGTGGAAGAGCCAGACGGTCTTTACGAACGTTCTGATTGCAAAGCACATGAGGCGAACCAGCAACATCTTTACGGCAACTTTCCGTCTCAACCGAAAGGAAGAGAAAAAGCAGCGCGAAGAAACCGAAGAACTCTTGAAAATCTTAGGTCTTTACGACGTGAAGGACGAGCTTTGTACCAGTCTTCCTTATGGATTGCAGAGACGGCTAGAAATTGCGCGCGCACTTGCCACAAATCCAAGCCTTCTGCTTCTGGACGAGCCTGCTGCCGGCATGAACCCGCAGGAAACAGCCGAGCTCACTGACTTTATCCGAAAAATCCGCGATGACTTTCACCTTACGGTCTTTATGATTGAGCATCACATGGATCTGGTCATGGACATTTCTGACAGGATTTATGTATTGAACTTCGGTGCATTAATTGCAAAGGGAACTCCGGAAGAGATTCAGAACAATCCGGAAGTAATTTCGGCTTATCTTGGCGAAAGCAACGACGTGCGATAGGAGCGAAGAAAAGAATATGCTTAAAATTAGTGATTTACATGTTTCTTACGGCGGAATCAAAGCACTCCGCGGAATAAATCTCGAAGTTCCGGACGGAAAAATCGTCACTCTGATTGGTGCTAACGGTGCCGGAAAATCAACCCTTCTCCGCTCAATCTCTGGTCTTGTAAAACCTCAGTCAGGCTCAATCCGCCTCGACAACAAGGAACTTATCTGGAGCCCGATCAACAAAATCTGTGCCGAAGGAATCGCTCTTTCCCCGGAAGGCCGCCATGTTTTTTCTGATTTGACTGTTCTTGAAAACCTGATGATTGGCGCATACCTGAGAAAAGACAAGGAAGAAATTCAGAGAGACCTTGAATGGATTTACGAGCTTTTCCCGCGCCTCAAGGAACGAAACTGGCAGTTTGCAGGCACTTTGAGCGGCGGCGAGCAGCAGATGCTTGCGGTAGGACGAGCCCTTATGAGCCGCCCGAAGATTCTGATGCTTGACGAGCCTTCGTTGGGTCTTGCGCCTCTTATCGTGCAGCACATTTTTGAGATCATACGCGAAATCAACAAAAAAGGCGTCACGATTCTTCTTGTCGAGCAGAACGCTAACATGGCTCTCAAAACAGCCGACATCGCTTATGTTCTTGAGACCGGTGAAATTGTCTTAAAGGGAAGCGGAAAGGAACTTCTGGAGAACCCGGAAGTCCGTGAGGCTTACCTTGGAAAAAAGAAATAAGCTCGATGAATTTCACGCACTTCACCGCAGGAAAAGACGACTCTGAGCGCAGGCTGGACAGGATTTTGCGAAGATTTTTGAACGAAGAGAATCTTTCTTCAATATATAAACTTCTTCGCAAAGGTCTCGTCAAAGTCAACGGCAAAAAAGCAGACGGAAATTTCCGCGTCAGTGAAGGCGATGACATACAGATTGCAGATTTTTTGTTGTCCAAAACACAATTTGAAGGCGAAAATTCAGACAAAACCGCAAGCCACGCGAAGCAATCCCCTCTTTCAAAGGACATAATCATCTTCAAAAATGAATCAATCCTGATTCTGAACAAGCCCTACGACATCCCGGTTCAGCCGTCCGCTTCATCAAACGGAAAATCACTGGCCGAAATCGTCCAGGGCGACTACGAACTCACTCACAAAAACACATCGCTCGCGTTCAGAACTGGTCCTCTGCACCGTCTTGACCGGAAAACAACAGGCCTGATTGCGTTCTCGCAGAATCTTGACGGAGCTAAATGGTTCAGCGAAAAAATAAAATCACATGAGATTCAAAAAGTCTATCTTGCAATTCTCGAAGGAAATCTTACCCAAAACGCGGTCTGGGAAGATCACATACAAAAGTTAGAAGTGAGCACAAAGAGCAATTGTACAGTTCCCTTCGTTCACGATGAGGGTTTTCATACAGTTTCTGTTAATTCTTCTGATGAGGGCAAATTTGCGCATACTGAAGTTTTTCCTCTTTCTCATGCTCGTTTTAATGGAAAAGAAGTTACTTTGGCACGTATTCTGATTATCACCGGGCGCACTCACCAGATTCGCTCGCAGTGTGCTTATCATGGATTCCCGCTTCTGGGGGATACGGCTTACGGCGGAACTAAGATTGATTCCAAAAAATTTGGGCAGGATTTTTTCTTACACGCGGCGGAACTTTATTTTCCAAAAGATAATCCCATTGGATTGCCGGAAAAACTTTGCGCACCTGTGCCTGAATTTTTTTCTACATTTCATTGAAAATTAACCTTCCCCGCGTTAAAATAATATTATAGCTTAAATGAATCTCGAATCACTAAAAGAATTTATCGGACTTGAAAAAAAGGGAACAACTGTTTTTGCTTTTTATGGTCCAAGCGGTACAGGAAAAAGTTTCAGGGCCAAGCTTGTTGCCCAGCAGTATGGAATCAAGACCATTATTGATGACGGTCTTCTTATCCATGCCGATGATATTTTGGCAGGAAAATCCGCAAAACTCGAAAAAAACTACATGGGAGCCGTGCGCACAGCCCTTTTCGACGACAAAGGGCACCGGGATTCAGTTGCGCGCGCAATTCAAAAAAACAAAATCAAAAAAATCCTCATTTTGGGCACGAGCGAAAAGATGGTCAATAAAATCGCAGTCCGTCTTCAGCTTCCATTACCCGAAAAATATATTAAAATCGAAGAAATTGCCACGCCGGAGCAAATGGAAGAAGCCCGCCGGAGCCGCCAGATTGAAGGAAAGCACGTTATTCCTGTGCGAGCTTACGAGGTCAAAAATCAGTCATACTCAAAAATTTTCTACGATTCAATCCGGGTATCTACGGCAAAAAACAAATTCTTGGCAACGATTCTCGGAAAATTTTTTGGCAAAGCAGAGTCAACACCTTCTCAGAACACAAAGCTCTTCGAAAAATCCCTTGTCCGTCCGGCATTCTCTCAGCAAGAACGCAAAGAATGTTCTCACGCAGTTCTCGCACAAATGACCATGAGTTTCATCGGAGAATTCAACGAGCATGTCAGAATCAAAAAACTCACAGTCAAAAACGAAAAATCAGGCTACACATTCATCATGACAGTCGATGTTCCGCTTGGCCGCGAGCTGACACAAATAAGTGAGCAGCTAAAAGCCTTCGTAATCTCAATGATTGAGAAAAAACTCAAACTCCGCATCGAGGACGTTTATATCGTTGTGGATAAGCTGATTTTGCCGAAAAGCGCGTGAATCATGTCGAATACCCAGAGTTAGAAAAGACAATCGCCCCCTACTACACCACCAAAGGCGTTCGGCTCGATGTTTACATCAAGGACACTGACAAAATCCTCTCGTGAATTTGAATGACAAATCCCTCAAGGTCATTTATAATGCAAGTGCATACGAAAAAGAAAAGGACGAGCGAATCAGATCGTTCCTTCACTTCATTCACACTAACGAACCAGGAAAAGACGATTTCTCAAACAGGCTTTCAGATTTGGTTGAGAAAATCAAAGATAATGAGATTTTCAGGAGGGATTACGCCGCTATGAACTTGCACGACAGAGATTTAACACGAGTCGCAAAAAGAGAAGGTATTCTAGAAGGTGCTGCCCAAAAAGCAATTGAGGCGGCAATAAAACTTTATGGAAATGGAGTGTCGGAAGAAATAATTGCCAAATCGTTAGATTTGCCTCTGAGCAAAGTGTCAGAACTTCTGAATCAACAATCAATGAAATTTTCAACTGGGATTACGCCGCTATGAACTTGCACGACAGAGATTTAACACGAGCCGCAAAAAGAGAAGGTGCTGCCCAAAAAGCTATTGAAGCAGCAATAAAACTTTATGGAAATGGAGTATCGGAAGAAATAATTGCTAAATCGTTAGATTTGCCTCTGAGCAAAGTGTCAGAACTTCTGAATCAACAATCAATGAGATTTTCAACTGGGATTACGAAAAATTAAATCCCTGAAAGAAAATCCAGGCGTGCCCGCCGCTTGCGGCGGGCAGGATTTACGCAGGAGGCTACTTCAGCAGGATTGCAGGGACAACGCCAGAATTATTTGTCGTTACATCTCTATCTTTGATAATAGCCTCCGTGTCAACGATACGAGTGAGTCCAGTTTCAGAAGTTCCTCGACTCGGACTTCTGAGCCAATAAATGGAAGCAAATGTGTCCGATGTACCTGTATTATTTGAGTCCCTACTTTCAAACACATGCTTTGCCTTTGCATAGTCGGTTGTATGTTTCAGACGCAGACCAAACATCTTAAAGTCATGCTCGGCTTTAAAACCAAAATTTGTATTAGTTGCTTCCTGAACACTCAATGCAAAAACTTTGTCATAAGTCGTGCCGCAAATATTTGCATTTGCACCATTACCCCATTTCCAAGGCTCATTTTTGGGGTTAGTTGTTACCGCACTGTTATCAACAGCACCCTCATAAATCAAATTCTGTGCATACGGGGTAAAGGCTCGCTGTAAAAAGCCCTTGTCCTGGTAGCTTTTTGTCTGCGTGTCACCGCTTTCGTACTTGCCGTTTAGGAAAGCCCTCAAAGTGGAATACATATAATTATTTGCTTTTATTGTGCTGCCGTTTACGCTTCTCTCTGAGGTTGAAGTATAATACTGTACTCCGTCAAGATTCTTTCTTGCAATCAAAAGTCTTTTTCCATTGTAATTATTAGAAGCGTAGCGCCACTCAATCGGCAGAACCCTGAAATAACAGTCTGCATTGTTGGGAAGTGTTCCACCGGCAGTCGTCGTCGCTTTTCCGGCAATATTTGTATGGCACTTCTCATAGAAATACCCATTGCTTCCAATATACCAACCGTTATAAACAGGATTTGTCGTATAACTTGAAATCGAAGACACATTCTGCGGATAGTCTCCAAACTTGCAGCACCAGCCCTCGGATTCCTGATAGAATTCTGGAACCTGTGTGAGCGAGTCTTTTTTGGCGATGTAATAACTTCCGGGTGCCGCCGCATACTTATCGATTTCGCCCTCTTTTTTATAAAAAAGCTTCCAGTCAGAATTAAATACACTATTATTATTTGGCCCATTCGGAATTATATAGCCGGAAGAAATAACATCCTCAACAGTTCCGTCTGACCAGGCGATTTTTATGGAATTCACACCATAATCACTAAGCTTGTCTCCTGCAAAGAATACTTTCGCCGCGTGGCTTGCATTTTCTTTGTTGAAATCAAGGGTCCCTTCTGTATAATAACCAGTAAGGAATTTCGGAATTGTCTTTTCAGTATAGTTTCCAGCGAAATCTGTAAATTTCACTTTCACATCATAAATCTTTCCTGGTGCAATATCAGTTATATTTCCTGACTGAATTCCTTTTGCAACCAGGACCGCAGGCTTTTCAGTGTCATCTTCTTTATATAAGATTTCAGCGTTTTTCAAATCTGTAACGTCGGTCCAACTCAGTTTATATATTGTGCTATTTGAGCTGCTAATTGCAGGCTCTATTTCTGGAATAGTTGTATCCACCGCAAAGTAATATTTCTTTTGTTCCGCTGTATTTTCAGTTCCATCAGTATTCTTAGGAATCTCAGGGAATGTGCCTGAATTGCCACTTCGATCACTGAACACAAAAGAAAGCTCATAAACACCGTCTTTTAGATTTGCAAGATCAATCTTTCCCTCGTAGGAACCATTTTGGCTTGTTACATAATCATAATAAACTGTCTCTTCATCAACCAAAGCAGAAGCAACATCTTCGTATTTTTCATTCTGAATTTGCCTCAGTATGATTTTAAAGAATGTCGAAGGTCCGCTTCCTGTATCTGTAGATGTAACATTCAAAGAAAGATGTTTCTCTTCGCTCATCGGAGGATTTATGAATTTCATGTCTGTAAGTGCAGGTTTGCTTTCAAGAATTTCAAGTTCCTTTCCCAAGATAGATACTTTTATATCCCCATCCTTTGCTATTGAAGGACCTGAGGAATCGGTCTCTTTGTTCACCTGATAAATCCACTTTTTGCTTCCTGCCATTACAATTTTCTTTCCGTTAAGGTCATAGCAGAAATCCTTTTCCAGCGTTACGATAATCTGGCTGTAGTTATCAATTTCGTTTTTCTTGTTCTGCGTTATGGAAAGAGTCTTTGAATTTTCAAAAACAGGAGCATTAAAGCGGTTGTTGAGATTTCTTCCGTTGCGGTTATCCTTGATAGAAATATTCTTGTAAAAAATATCACTGTTCTTTTTGTAGCCGTAGTGATTTGCCAAAGAACCGTTCTCGGAAAGTTCATCTTCTGTAACTTCTGGAAGAAAATCAGTATATGCAATTCCTGATTCATACAAGTTAAGAATTTCTTCTTTTGTGTAATAAATCGAAGACTTATCCATGTCGTAGTCGAACATTACCTGAACCGTTGAGTCCTTGTTCGTTCCCGCAGCAACATAAAGCGGCGTATACGAAAGAATCTGCGGTCTCTCAGCCACAATCGGGCGAATTGCGAGCTTAACAGATTTGTCTTCTGGAATTGATGTGAGCATATAGGTTGTGTCTGAATCTGTCGAATTATTTAGCTTGATGTAAATTCCATTCGGAATCTCCTCACCTGTTTTCTCATCATAAATCTGCCAGCGGATAAATTCGTAGTCAGAATCCGGCTCAAACGAGATTGCAGCGTTTCTTCCCTTAATCACGTTATACGTATCCTTTGCAGGAGAAAATTTTCCATGTGTTCCATCGATTTTTATATTTGCATTGGCAAGTTTTTCAAATTTCGGGCGGATAAGTATATCACTCTCATCTTTGAGAAGTTTTACCGTGTATTTGTAAACTCCGGTTGATTCTGCCTCGTCAGGATTATTCAGCATAAACAAAACACAATCCGCGCGTGAAACGGAATTGTCACTGGCACTCACAGCTTCAAGTCCTCCAAAAGAATAATCCTCGGTGACAACCGTAAACTGAAGCTCAATCGTAAAGCCAACAGTACATTCCTTCTCGCCTTCCGAGAGAAATTTTCCAAGAGATTCATCTTTCGACTCAACAAGTTCTGTGACAACCTTCTGGTTTGCATAGTTTTTGTTGATTTTGTACTCGAAACTTCCGCTCTGGGTGATTTCAATACCTTCCGAATCCTTTGCTCCGGCAAAATTGTACTGAACCTTGATACTCATGCTGCTCTTTGCCTTGTCCGGTGGCAGGAAGAGCTTTTCAATGTCTGTCGCGCCAAGCGGAGTAACAATCAGTGATTTGCTGTCATCGGAGAATGAGGCCTGAGCAAAATACTCGGCAAGGTCCTCACCTTCATCATTATAAATCGAAATTCCCGCATGAGTGCCTGTGAAACTCTCCGGATTGACCGCCTTGTTGAACGTGATTTCAATTTTTGAGTCCTGTTCGACTCCGCCTGACTCAAATTTCGGCGTGGTTCCAGAAACTTTCGGAATAAGCTGGCATTTCGGGCGGATTACGATATCGCTTTTTTCTTCGTTCACGCGCACTTTCGCCTTGTAAACGCCTGCATCATCGTCTTTTTCAATATTTTCGAAGCTGACAGAACCTGCACGACTTGAACCGTCAGTATTTGACACAGCCTCAAATTCTTTGAATTTGTAATCTGATTTTTTGACAGTGAACTGAACATCAATCGTGTAGCCAACGGTACATTCTTTTTCACCAACAGAAAGGAATTTTCCCTGCGCTTCGTCTGCCTCAACGAGAACCGTCACTTTTTTCTGGTTTCCGTAGTTTTTGTTGATTTTGTATTCATGAGTTCCGCTTTGTGTGACCGCAATTTCATCAGCATCAACTGAGCCTGTAAAATTATACTGGACTTTCACGGTCATGCTGCTTTTAACACCGTCCGGCGGGAGCATGAGCATTGTATTGTCAGAGAGCGCGAGAGTCGGAATGTACATTGCCTTGTTTTCGTCCGAAAAGTACGGTTTTCCGAAATATTCTGCAAGATCGCCGTCGTCAGAGTAAATTGAGATTCCCTTGAGGTTCTGAACGCTGCGCTCTTCTTCGGTAATGCCATCCTCAAAGAAACTTTCCGGATTAACGGACTTGTTGAACTCAATTTTTATAGTCGTATCTTGATCACATCCTGCGGACTCAAATTTCGGCGTGATTTCTGTAATTTTTGGCAACGGTGTGCAGACTGGACGGATAAGGATGTCATTTTTCTCTTCCTTTACGCGAACTTTTGCCTTGTAAACGCCAGAATCGTCATCATTTTCAATATTCTCAAAGCTGACTGAACTTGCACGGCTGCTTGTTTCATCGTTTTTGCTCACGGCCTCAAATTCTTTGAATTTGTAATCTGACTTTTTGACCGTGAACTGAACGTCAATCGTGTAGCCCACGGAACATTCTTTTTCACCAGCTGAAAGGAATTTTCCCTGCGCTTCATCTGCCTCAACGAAAACTGTTACAGTTTTTTGATTTCCGTAAGTTTTGTTGATTTTGTATTCGTGGATTCCGCTTTGTGTGATTTCAAGCCCGTCCGCATCCTTTGTGCCAGAAAAATCATACTGGACTTTAATTGTCATTGTATTCTTGGTACCGTCAGGAGGAAGAAGAAGTTTGGTACTGTCCGAAGATGCAAGAGCCGGTAGATAAGCAGTTTTTTTATCCTTAGAAAAAGTCAACGGCCCGAAATATTTTGTAAGCTCGTCCTCATCTGAATAAAGCAAGATTCCTTTAAAATCTGCGAAAGATTCTGAATCCAACGGTTTATTAAATGAAATTGCGATTGATGAATCCTGCGCGCAGCCTGCGGACTCAAATTTCGGCGTAATTTCCGTGATTTTTGGAATCAAAATGCAGACAGGCCGGATAAGGATATCATTTTTTTCTTCTGTGACGCGAACTTTTGCCTTGTAAACGCCAGAGTCATCGTCTTTTTCAAGATTTTCAAAGCTGACTGAACTTGCACGGCTCGAACCGTCAACATTCGACACGGCCTCAAATTCTTTGAATTTGTAATCTGATTTTTTGACCGTGAACTGAACGTCAATCGTGTAGCCCACAGTACATTCTTTTTCACCAGCGGAAAGAAATTTTCCAGTCTCGTCACTGGCATTGACCAGCACCGTTACCTTCTTCTGGTTTCCGTAATTTTTATTGACTTTATACTGGAAGTTTCCTGCAGCACTGCTCAGAGAAAGGCCGTCAAAATCAGTTGCTTCCGTAAAATCGTAATTTACTTCTATATTAATGCTGTTTTTTGAACCGTCAGGCGCAAGAATCAGCTTGCTTGTGTCCACAGGAATGTAAAGAGATTTATAATCACTAGAAAAATATGGCTTTGAATAATGTTCGGAAATATCGCCGTCATCAGAGTAAATTGTTATTTTTTTGAAATTTGCGAAAGACCTCTCTTCTTCTGCCTCAACATTTTCAAAGAACGAGGCAGGATTTACGGCCTTGTTGAACGTAATCTTTATCGGAGTGTCCTGGTCGCAGCCCGCGGACTCAAATTTCGGCGTGATTTCTGTGATTTTTGGCAGCGGAGTGCAGACCGGCCGGATTAAAATGTCATTTGCCGCTTCAAGAAGTTTGAGCGTGATTTTATAAACGCCGGTCTTTTCGTTTCCCTCGGTCTGTGTGAATGTAACAAGATTGTTCCTTTTTTTGCTCGTATCCGATGAGCTTACCGCCTCAAGATTTCTGAAAATATAATCGCTTGTGTTGACTGTGAACTGAAGTTCAATCGTGTAGCCCACCTTGCAGATTTTCTCGCCGTCAGAAAGGAATGAGCCGTACTGGGAGTCACTTTTTACGGCTAGAGTACATTCCTTGGCGTTCGCGTAGGCTATGTCTTTTTCCAGCTTTTCCTTGAATTCATTTCCGTCAAGAATACTGTCGCACGAGACTAGCAGCCCCCCTCTAACAAAAGTATAGTAATAAACAAGAAATTACAAAAGATTTCATTTAATACGCTGACTTTTTTCATATAAGAGAAGCCCCCGAACAGGAAATTTTTCAGCTTATATTTTAACGTAATATTTTTGATTTGTCAGAGGAATTTAGAAAAAATGAAAATCTAGAAAGTTGATTTTTAAAAATCAAAGAAATGCAAAAAGCGGGCGTAATCGGGGTTCTGCTTAGCACATTTGTGCGTCAAAGTCGCCCATCGCAGCATAGCTGCTCGGAGACTCGCTCAAAAGTCTCCTCACGACTTTTGCCGGCTTCGCCGTCGCTCCCTATGAACTTGTTCACCGCGACTTTTATGGCAGTTTCCCGATGAGAGCCCCCTTTTTTATCCGATTAATTCAAAATCAGATTTATCGACTTAATGATACTTTATTCCAAAGTGTGCTCATCATGCTGTCTTCGCTCTGGATTGTCTTCTGGCTTGCCTCGTAAGCACGGTTCACTTCAATCATTTTGACCATTTCGTTCACTACGTTTACGTTGCTGGTTTCCATGTAGCCCTGGAGCATTTTTGGGCGTTCCATGCCTTCTGCGATATATGCTTCACCAGAAATATTGTTTGAATTCCAGAGAGAATTTCCCATTTTTTTGAGGTATCTTTCGTTTTCAAAGCGTACGATTTTGATTCGGTCGATGACTTCGTTGTCTTTTGTAGTTATGATGCCGTCTTCGTTTACGATAAATTTATCGTCCGGCACATGGATTTCACCGTTTTCACCCAAGAGAGGATAACCGTCTTTTGTGAGCAAAATTCCTTCTTTTCCGAGGATGAAATTTCCGTTTCGTGTGTATCGCTCGCCGCTCGGTGTCTCAACTGCGAAGAATCCCTCGCCTGCAAGTGCCATGTCGGTGCTTGTATTTGTTCCGCGGAAGGATCCCTGTTCAAATTCAGTGAAATTTTCGTTTGTCTCAACGCCAAGACCAAGTTTTCCGATGATTGGGGCAGCGTCTGCCGAGCCGAAAGGATGTTTATAAACGCCGTCAGCTTCGGTTCGTCTCAAAAGAAGTTCCGGGAATGACTTTGATACGCTAACATCACGTTTGAATCCTGCTGTATCGACATTTGCAAGGTTGTTAGCAATAGTGTCGAGTCTGTTCTGCTGTGCGTTCATTCCGCTTGAACCGATATACCAACCACGAATCATATTTACCTCTCAAAACTTATAACGAGTTTCATTTTTCTTATACTAAAATTATCGGAATCAAAAAAAAGATATTTAGAATTTGTTTTTTCTAAGATTATAATGTACAATTTATTTATATAAAAATTAAAAAAATTATATATTTAGGAAGGTCAATGTGGATCTGCTTTCGATGAATTTGCTGCTTAGTTGCATATGTCTTATTTTTTGTGTAGTAACGCTTATAACCGCACTTTTTATAGTAAGATTCACAAAGGCCCGTTTCAATTACGACGAACTTACAGGCCTGTATACAATCGAAAAGTTCAAGACCGAAGCACGAAAGATTCTTGCCACCGCCAAGCCCGATGAATACGCATTCGTCTGCCTTGACATCAACAAATTCCAATATCTCACAGATTCTCTCGGCCGCGAAACAGCGAATTCCGTTCTCAACGTTTTGGGTGCGCACTTCAAAAAAACAGTTCCAAACGATTCAATCCTCACACGTCGTTATGCGGACAATTTTGTGATGATGATTCACACAAGTTTCGGGCCGATTATCGAAGATTATGTCCTTAACATGATCAGTGTAGTTTCAAAAATGGGGAATTTGCTTCCACTCCACTACACTCTTGAATTCAGCATCGGTGTTTACGCTATTTCCAATCCGCACGAAGATATTGAAATCATGATTCACAAAGCGAACACAGCCCGCACAGCCGGAAAATACAGCCCGACACCTTCAAGAATCAGCTTCTACAGCGAGCAGATGAGTCTCAACAGCGAGCACGAAAAGGAAATTCTTTTCGACATGAACAGAGCCTTTGAAGCAAACGAATTCATCGCCTTTTATCAGCCAAAATTCAATTTTGATGACGGTAAGGTTATCGGTGCCGAAGCTCTTGTCCGATGGAATCATCCCAAAAAAGGTCTTCTCGAGCCTGGATATTTCGTTCCACTTTTTGAGCGCAACGGATTTATTTCAAAGGTTGATATTAAAATTTTCGAGCAGGTCTGTCAGTTTCTGGATAAATGGAACAAATCTGGCAAAAACGGCGAATGTCCCAAACCGCTCACAATTTCATGCAACCTTTCGCGTTATCAGCTTTATAATCCAGAATTCGCCAAACAATATTCAAAAATTGCATCGCAGTATCAGATTGAACCGTCAAAAATTGAGCTGGAACTTACGGAAAGTCTCATGATGGACAATAAAAAACGTCTTTTGAAAGCTATGAATGAAATCAAAAAGGCCGGTTTCGATATTTCTGTTGATGATTTTGGCTCAGGATTCTCTTCACTTGCACTTCTCAAAGATATCCCTGCAAGCGTTATCAAGCTCGACAAAGAATTTTTTGCAAACACCACTCACAACGGTAACAACGACGAAAAAGATATTCATAAAGACAACATCATCGTAAATTCCGTAATCGACATGGCCAAAAAACTCGAAATGACGACCGTCGCAGAAGGTGTTGAAGAAGAAAGCCAGGCTAAACAGCTCCGGGAAATGGGCTGTGACATCGCGCAAGGCTTTTTCTATGCAAAACCGATGTGCGCGGAAGATTTTGAAAGACTTTTAAAGAATTCGCTGTAAAATCAGTTTCGTCCTAAACTGAAATTACGTAGCAATTTCGAATCTAAGAGGGCACAACAACGCATGCAGGGCAAACGCATTATAACCGATTTTATATTGAAAATGGCGCAAAGGAGCGAAACGGCTTGCGAAAACACTCGTTTTGTGCTGCCGCGAGAGCGGCT
>CACZYY010000017.1 GCA_902785455.1 uncultured Spirochaetaceae bacterium | reverse complement strand
CTTTTTTTGAATTAAACTGAAAGTTTAAAATTACTATACAAAAAAAAAGCATTTTGCCAACTCTTTCGGAGGGCAGCCTTCAATTATAATTCCCTTCTTTCCAAATCTTCTGCAATTTGTTACTATGTATAGAAAGGAAAGACTATGACAATCGCAGAAACACTTGCTCAATCACGCAAAATCGTTATTAAAATCGGCTCAAACACACTTGCAAAGGCTGACGGCACTCAGAACACCGAATTCATGCATTCTTTTGCCCGCCAGTGCAAAAATCTTATCGATAAGGGCAAGCAGATTGTCGTTGTTTCTTCCGGGGCTCAGGTTTCCGGCGTTTCAACCCTCAAAGAATGGGCACGCAAAAAGGACGTTCATTTCCGCCAGGCTTTGTGCGCAATCGGTCAGGTGGAGCTTATGGCTCAGTGGCGGAAGGCCTTTGCCGAGCAGGAGCTTCACATTGGTCAGCTTTTGTTTACTAAAGAAGATTTTGAAGACAATCACCGCTCGCTCAACATCCGAAACACGCTCTTCACGCTCGTTGACGAGGGCGTTGTTCCAATCATCAACGAAAATGACTCAGTTTCAACCGACGAATTTGCCATCGGCGACAACGACAACCTGAGCGCAATCACGGCAATTTTGTGGAGCGCAGACGCACTTATTCTTTTCAGCGACATCGACGGAATCTACACTGACAATCCAAAAACGAATCCAAAAGCCGAGCTGATTGAAGAAGTCACATCAATCGAAGACCTGCGCAAAAAAATCACAATCGGTGAGACAAATGCCTTCGGTACTGGCGGAATCGAGACCAAAATCCAGGCCGCCACAAAATCCACAAAATACGGAATCCCGATGATTCTTGCCAACGGCGGCAAGGCGGAGATTTTGGACAAGCTGGCCGACGGTTCCGCTAAGGGAACTTTATTTTTGGCAGAATAAGATTTCCTGGGTCAAGCAATTGCGACGACAATTGCCCTTTTTGACTGGCAATGACAGTAACCTTATATTATCCAGCAGATGCCGATTGTTGGCGTAATGTTTACCCTGCCTGAAATATCGAAAGAAAAACTGTCGTTGTCAACAAGCTGTCTGTTGTTGCTTTCTATGAAAATTTCTGAAATGCCCAGCACTGTTGTAGAAACATCAATTCCAGCGAACAAACCGAAATGCTCTGAAAAATTATGAACGAAGATGGCGTCGATTCCGATTGCCGAAGAAAAATATTCAATGGTTGATTCTATGTCAACGGAAGATTCACCTATGTTTTTGCTTTCCGAGCTTGTGATATATTTTAAATTGAAGCTGAAAAAGGCATGAAGTGCAAGAATATTGTTTTCTGAGCGGACCGGTGCAAATCCCCAGCCGAATTTCAGGCCAGTGTCAAAGCCTGAATGGCCGTCAACGAAGCTCAGATCATCAGAATTCAAGGATGTTGCTCCTAGGCCTGCACCGATTAAAAAAGAAAATCCGCCGTCATTTACAGTCATTCTGTTCCAGTTAAAATTTACGCCAGTTAACGTGACGTCGTTGTTTTCATTTTTTGTCGTGTCTGTAGAAAATAAAGATGTATCGTTTTTCCAATTTTCCATCTGAACAGGCACGGAAATGTTGATCGAGTGAACGACCCTCTTGTCACTGTCAGCAAAAGCCGAAGCCAGCAAGAAAATTGCCGCAAAGGTAGATAAAGTTACTTTTTTCATTGTGTTACTCCTATATTTTAATTAACTTTTTTAATTGTTATGTATATATTACACAAATGGGAAACTTTTTTTCAAATATTGGTTAAATCTGATTTTTGCTTGGTGATGCTACACTGATTGGAAACTCCTTTACTAAAAATGGATTAATTGTTGGATTATCGACCACATCTGCACCTAAATCTAGCCTTAAGGTATATTTTCCTGTGTTTGGTATTAAGACATGAATCTTCCAGTTTAAATTGCTTTTTTCATCTGAGGAAAAATAGCGTAGGTATTGATGGGTCTTTATCCAAAAGTGTGTTTCTGAATCTTTAAACTGAAAGTCAGCATAATCTCCAGTGTCAATTTCAAAAATACTTACCGATAAATTATTTTTTATATAATAGTCTTGGATTTTTCCTGTTATGGATAATGTACAGTACTCATTAGTTTGAAATGAACTTTTATCAATTTTGATATCTATATTTTCAAAAGTTTTGGTCGTATGATTTTGTGTATTGGAAGAAAAACCTGAGATGGCAGCCTCTGGTATACAAGATGAAAAAATAAGACATATAAAAAGTAAGATTACAAATCTTTTCCTCATTTTATTCCTCCACAGTTATTGTCAGGCTTTTATAATATTGAATTTTTGTATGTTCTTTTTCACTGTCGATAGCCTCTATCCAAACTATGAATTCATATTCGCCTTTAGAAACAAGGAGAAGGTTCAGTTTTCTATGTATGTTTTGAAATTCATCTTTGTCAATGTTATAAAGAAGTCTGCTTTGTTTTGTCCAACTTTGATTGTCAGAATCCATGTAATACATTGGAATATTTAGAAATTCACCATCGATTTTTTTATACAAGTAAAATTCAATTGTCGGTTCACGATATTTCTCTTCCAGCGTGCCAGTAACTTCTATCATACATTCTGTGTGCTTTGTGAGTTGCAGAGGATTTGCCGTCAATTCAAAAGAATTTATTGTCTCAGTGTCCCAGTCATAATCTGGCTCGCATGGACAGGCTATAAAAAAGAAAGAGATGAGAAAAATAATAAAAACAGTAAAACTTCTTTTCAAATGCTTACCCTCAATGCTTAACGTAATGGTAAGGTATTTTTTCATTTAATTTGTGTTATTTATTACTTGAATGAAAATGTATAGCTTTCATAGGCTATATCGTAGACTTCGGAAGTACGGTTACGACCTTCAAGTGATACTCCAATCGTATATTTGCCCGCCTCGTTGACAGTCAAAATTAGTGTTTGTTCAAGTTTTTTCTCTAAATACGGTTCGAAATCGAAATTCCATATCTTATTTAAAAGATTCTTATCAGAATCAGATGTATGAATCGATATATTTGAATCTGATTCAACATAGGAATCTTCGCTTATATAATTGCCACCGCTTAATTTAATTGTAAGATTGTGATAATACTTTGCAACTTTATCATATTTTAATTTTATTTTTATCTCATCATTTAAACTATATACTTCTTTTTGTGGCGAATATGTTATTTCATATCCTGTCAGCCAAGAGCTTTCTGTAGAATTATCACTCCACATTCCGAAAGGGCAGGCTGTAAGAGTAAAGGAAAATAAAATAAGTAAAAAGTGGCACAGTGTCTTCATGAAAATTTCCTCAAAAATGCATGACAGAAGAATTTTCTACTTCTGTCATGCAAAATCTTACTAATTGTGATTTGCTTCTAGTGTTTTGATGACATTTTGCAAATCTGATTTGCGGTTTGTGACTTTTACTAAAGCGTTGGCAAAACTTGCTAAATTGTCTACTCCAGAACTTGTGAGAGCTTTATATAGTTCTTTATAATTGAAGTTTCTGCAATAGTCTATGTTAATTTCATCGTTTGAATCAATCAAGTCATAGAGTCCGCCGTAGTAAAAATATGGTTTTGATAAATCTTTTTTACCAGTTTTCGCATTGTAATCTAATTTTCGATTTTCAAGTGAGTCATAGTAATATGAAACTTTTTCCGTGCCAGTTTCTTTTTTTACTTCTATTTTTTTATTTGGATATTTCCAAGCCATAATATAGTTCCCTGAAAAATAACCCCAGCTTTCAATGAGTTTTACTAAATCTGTTCCTCCTCCATTGTAACAGTCCTTGATAGGATCCTTGCCTGCTTTGATTAATTTTACCCATCCTTTTATCATATCTGCATATTCCCTAATCCAAATGGTTTTTCCGGATGAGCCGAGTCCAAAATAATGAGAAGCATGAGAAAGTTCATGGAACATATCCCCATAAATTTTTTCGGTATAATTACTCGAACTAGAAGTTTTTGTTCCTATTATGATATCTGGTTGAATGGGAGCTGTCAAAGTTGCAATTGAGAATCCTATAACCGGTGAAACAAGGGCTGCAACGGCTGGAATGATTTCTCGTCCTGCATAGCGGCATAGTGTTGTACAAGAATTTGCGAGATTAGGTACAGGCCATATATTCAAATGGTTAGGTATTGCAACAGAATTCTGATTGCAATAGTCACAATAATCGTTATACGCATTTAAAATCGTAGAACACTTTGCGCAATTTGAATTATTGTTGAATTTTATATCCAGGTCTGAGATGCCTTCTATCCAATGGCTGCCTTCGTAATAGGTATAAGCTTCTAAAAGCGCACTTTTACTGGTTGGTATATTGATGCTGAGGTCTGGATTTTCAAAACGAATTATAATCTGAACTTTACCGCCAAGTGATGTATAAGGAACTGGAATATTGAAATTTCCATTTCCGTTTGTGAATGCAATGCCAGGAGCGCCAAGCTGGTGAGAAATAACTTGAACATTTTTAACAGGTACATATTTCTTTTGTATTGTATCGTAAACGCTGACTTTTCCATGCGGACAGTTTGCAACATATTTCTTTATGATTTTTTTTATTTTCCGTACAATCCAACCACCAAACCTTGCTGATTCTTCTTCTGGATTTACAGTTAAATATGTATCCTCTGGAATTTCAAGTCCTTCAGCAGTAAGAAGTGCTTTGTCTTCTTCATCGAGGTACATTTCGTCAATGATTTCGGTTGTCAGTCCATGCTCGACAACTTCGCTATAATCTTCGATTGGTCTCATCAAATAAAACCATGGAGTCTCGTCTTCAGAAAGTTCTGGGTCTTTGTAAATTGTTCCGCCTTCAAGAATCTCCCGGTCTAGCGGGATAATACTCAAAAATTCAAATTTTTCTGAAAGCCATTTTTGACTATTCTCATCATCTGTGCGGCAACGGAAATAAATGTAGTTTGCTTCGACTAACTCTTCAATTCCATCTGCTGCGTTTCGGGCATTTACTTTTTCAACAGTGAAAAAGTTTTCAATTTTTTCACCAAGAACAATTTCTGAGTTTATGTTTTCAATGGAGTATTTATCTGTATGAGAAATATTTTCTGCTTTTGATGAAACTGTGTTTTCCGTAATATCTGCACAGCCCATGAATAAGCCGAATGTTAACGATATACATGTAAAAGCTGTCAAAATCTTTTTCATAATTTTGCCTCTTAATATTTAGTTTTTTCGTTTGCAAACTTATAGGCAATTTTAATGTTGGAAATTTCAAAAGACCATAGCATTATAGGCAAATTTTGAGAAGTCATTGGACATTTCAAATTAAAATTTGGATAAAAACGGTATTGCCGAATCTTCGCCAAGTTGTTCTATTAGCCAAATTTTTCCATCATTTGTCGAAGAGTTACCACAAAAGTTTTTTCAGGAAAATGTTTTGTATTCCCTGTAACAAGATATGCCTCGTTTTGTTCTGTACCAAAGTATTTGCCATACAAGGCCACCTTGCAGTCGTTTGTAATTACATTGCACGGCAAATATAGTCATTTCCCAAGTATCATGTAAAGGAAAATTTATTTTATCTGAATCCCCATGACCGAAAGATTATAGTTGTCGACTGCGGCCGATCTGTAAGAGTGAGCGGACATTCCTGTCAGCACGGCGTAAGCGAAACATCCTGTGCCTGCCACTGCACTGTAATACGTCATGTTAGCCCAGCCTTTGTTTGCCGCGTATATATTCACGGTGACAGATGCTAAAAATCCAGCGATGAAGGCATAGCCAAATCCCATACAGGCGGCCTTCTTTTTAAGGAGCGACTTGTTTTCTGGAACTGAGCGCAGAATCTCGTTAAGATTTTTATCTGAAAGCTTTGTGCCATCGAGGAGCTTGAACGAATATACATCGAAAAATCCCCCATTATGAATGATTAGCTGAGGCAATGAAGAGCTGTCCGATGACTCTGTTGAAAAGGAACTGGATATATTCTCATCGGTTTTCTGGGCATACAAGCTAAAAGAAAGAATCGAAAAAAGAATAAGAAAAATTTTTTTCATAGCAGTATTCTCCGTGTTTTTATTATAGTGTAGTTAAAAAAAATTCTCCAAAATATACTCTTGGAGAATTTTTATTTTTATGCGTTACAGATAGAGCTGATTTTTTCTTTATTTATTTTTTTTATATGCCCCACAAATGCATATTTCTCCTGTTTCATTTGATTTTACCCCTGCGTAAAAACCACTTGTTAATGCAGATGCACCAGCAATGATTTTGTTTCCACCAGACAACGCAAACCCCAATGCTCCACCAATTGTAGAACTTACAGCAACTGAAACAACTATGTTTCTAATTTTTCTGATTTTTTTCCATGCCCAGCGTGCCGAGGAATTATTTATAGCATTCTCCGAAAAGAATGAAACACTGGCTTTAGCCGCTTCCGCATAGTACATCACAGCATCTAAATCTTTACCTGAAAGTTTTTCCATCGCTTTTTGTTCTATAGCTGTGATTTTAATATTAACGGCTTCTGTATCTATATTTATCTCCTCATTATTAAAAAAACTTTCGATTCTATCAATATATGCAGCGGCTTCCACGGATATATGTCCATTTCTTAAAAGAAAATTTGACGATGATTCATTTTCATTAAAAATTAGTGAAGTTTCATCATTAAAATCGATATATTCGGTTGAATCTAACGAGCGTTGTTCATAACTTTTATATGAGTTTTCAAAGCGGGATTTTAACTCTGCTCCAAACTTGCTATAATTTCCAAAGGAAATACTTTCTTTGGAATCTTGTGTTTTGTCCTCTTCAACAGAAATATCTGAACAACCTGTAAATACCATGGATGCAATCAATGCACCAGCTATAAGTGTACTTAAAATCTTTTTCATATTAATTCCTCTTATTTTAATTACCTGCGTCCTCTGCCAGAACGTCCGCCACGATTGCTGCAATGACCGTTTGAAATGCTGTTGCCACCTGTATGGCCTCGATGTCCACCATAACAGCATCTTGAAGAATCTGAATCATCGATTTTTCCAATTTCTTCGGTTTGTTCGCTTACTTGCTGTTGTTCTTCATAAGAAATTGCACTAGAACAACTCATAAAGAAAGTCGTTGTCATAAATGCAATTCCAACAATGAGTGCTCTCAAACTTTTTTTCATACGTCTAACTCCTTTTTTGTATGTTTTACTACAATTCTAAGAGCATAAACGAATGGGACACCATAGCATTATAGGCAAATTTTGCTAAATATTTGGACAATAACGATTAAAAATTGAATAAAAACGATGTTCTATATATCAAGGTTTAGTTGTTCTTTTAACCACTTTTTCCCATATATTACATCATCATTTTTATCCATTCTTTTCATGATGCAAAAGGAATCGTTTAGATATTCTTTACCTTCTGTATATTTACCAGTTTTTACTAATAAATATCCTTTATTGAATAGATGATATGGGAATAAAGAAAGTTTTCCATATTGAATGCACGTATCAATGGCAATGTTGCATAAGTTGATGGCTTTTTCAATGTCATTATCTTTTCCACGTAAGCCATACCAATTTTCAAGATTAAATAAAATTACAGGATAATTCTTGGCTTTTTCTTCTTCACTCATAATTCCTTTCTCAAAATACGAGCGAAGAAATTCCATAAGTTCAATCGCTTCATCTTTTTGACCAAAAAAGTATTGTGTCCGCGAAATATTATTCAGGATTAAGAGTTCTGTTTTTGTCAGGAGCCTTGCATTTGGAATTTTGCCAAGTGCATAATCTTTTACACTGATTTTCAAGGCTTCTTCATAAATTTTAAGTGCCTTTTCGCAGTTGTGGTTAAAATAATCTTCGGCCATAGTCTTAAAAAACAGGTAAAATTGACGTTCCAGCTCTGCCATATTTTCGCTGCAGTTTTTATATTCTTCCAGCAAATCAAATATTTCAAAATCATCATGAGCGACCATATCATTGATTTTGAATTCAAGATTTTCCCTTTGAAATTCTGTCTTAGTGATTGAAACGCTTCTGCTGACGCCCATTCTGCTGAAAAGTGCTTCCAAAAGTTTTCGCCCCGGTACCCGTTCACCGCATTCAATTCGGGAT
The DNA here is from genome assembly GCA_902785455.1 of uncultured Spirochaetaceae bacterium. Lineage (GTDB taxonomy): Bacteria > Spirochaetota > Spirochaetia > Treponematales > Treponemataceae > Treponema_D. Next base: position 21,740 of record CACZYY010000017.1, on the reverse strand, counting down.
AATGTTGAAACGGCACACAGGTCAAAACACAAATCTTCCTGAGAGATGTTAAGGCGGGTTCGGTATTCTTTCAAGATGCTTCCAATGATGTAATTTTCCATACCTGAGATTATTATATCCTGAAATTCCCTGTCTTGCCATAAAATTTGCCTAAAACGCTATGGTGGTTTGGATGTGATTGGATTTAAACTGAGTTCAAAATCCGTTTTGTCGAACTGTACACGTATAAATCAGAAAAAAGGTGTTATGATGAAAAAAGTGTTGGAAATTTTTATGTCTAATAATCATTTTCTTTTTATAGGCTTCCTTGCTTTTTCCGTGTTTTCGTGCACTACTTCCAGTTATATGGCATATATCGAAAATCAGGAAGAATTTGAGAAATCCGATTTCAAATTTACGGTTATCGATACATGGACAACTTATAATCGAAACTGCAAGATTGGCGATTATTTTATAGATTTTACGACAGATAGAAATTATGAGAAAAAATGGCTTAATTGCGACAATACCTGGGACAAACTGTTTAAAAAGCAGCACGTTGATTTTTCATGGCATGAAAACAAGAAACACGGTGGGATTCTTTTGAAGAATAATGAGCTTGTCTATGAAATTTATATGGTTTTTGATGAAAGTGGAGTTTCTAGGCGAGCAAATTACACGACTTTTGGTAATACTGTTGATAAAGTAAAAGGAACTAGAAAACTTTATTTTTTGATTGGAAAAGAACCTTCGGAAATTGTCGTTGATACAAGAAAACAAATTGTCCTTGAAGATAATTCTGTCATTCCTATCAGTGTTGAAAAAGTGGATGCTGTCAGGAGAGACATTTATGATGGTGAAAGAATTATTGAATCAAGTCTTTTTGATTCATACTGGGAGCATGGAAGCGGCGAGATTGTGAAAATAAGAGGTGAAGAATACGCTTTGCTTGATTTGGCGATGAGCGGAAGGAATGTGCTTTTTAAGAAGAATTTTTCACAGGAACTTTCGGAATCAGAAAAAGATTATGTAGTTTCTATCATAATTCTCCTGTGCGAGCTTCGTGACTATTATGAGGAGTATCATGCCACAGAAACGGTCATTGATTATGAAGTGCTTACGAGCGAAAAATAATCTTAACTAAAAGAATAAAGCCTTTCTTGCAACACATCTATGTTTTTTGTCATAATATACACCAAAAACATATATCCGACTGATGCAAAAACAACGGTTGGAGTCGAAGTTCTGGCACGAACTCTATGCTTTTTGTCAGAACTTACACCAAACACATATCCGACTGATGCAAAAACAGGCGTAGGTGAGGTTGCGACAAAAACTCGCTTGAACTTGTTCACCGCGAGTTTTGTGGCGCGTTCTCACCGAGAGCCTGTTTTTGCATAAGCCAATAAATTCTTTTTTTGGAGTGAATTATGACAATTTCCTGTATTGGAACTGGTGCAATGGGCGGTGCTATCATGCGTGCCGTTTGCAAAAAGTTTGACGTCAAGCAAATCAAAGTGACTGACAAAAATGCCGAAATGGGCAAAAAATTTGCCAAAGAAAACGGCTGCACTTTCGTTGCCACGAACAAGGAAGCCCTTGCCGCAAAATACATTTTCCTTGCTGTAAAGCCTCAGTTTTTGAACGATGTCTTTGATGAAATAAAGGACGACATCGGAGCCGAGTCAGTTGTGATTTCAATGGCGGCCGGTGTGAAGATTGAAAAATTGCAGTCTTTCGCTCCCCATGCCCGCTTTGTGCGCATGATGCCAAACGTTTGTGCCCAGATTGGCCAGGCCATGACAGCCATCACCTGTAAAGAAGATATCACCGAGCAGGAACTTTCCCACGTAAAAGAAATTCTGGAATCAGCCGGTAAAGTAGAAGAAGTGCCTGAAAAGCTCATGGATTGTGTCACAGCCGTAAGCGGTTCAGGCCCGGCTTTTGTATTCATGTTTATTGAGGCTCTGGCCGATGCCGCAGTCCGCTGTGGAATGCCACGCGCCCAGGCTTACACTTACGCAGCCCAGACAGTCTACGGCTCAGCCGGAATGGTCTTGCAGAGCGGAACCCACCCTGCCGTGCTCAAAGATATGGTTTGCTCTCCAGCCGGAACCACAATCGAAGGTGTTGCCGCCCTGGAAAAGAACAATTTCCGCAACGCAGTGATTGAGGCTGTAACAGCAGCAAACGACCGCTCAATTGCTCTCGGAAAATAAAAGGTCAAATGCCGAGTTTGGAAAATACGCCAAACTCGGCATTCCCCCATTCTATGCAAAAGAAAAGAACCAGAAAATCTTAACTAAGCCCGAAAAATGCAAAAAAAGCGTCCGTAGGTGAGGTTGCGACAAAAACTCGCTTGAACTTGTTCACCGCAAGTTTTATGGCGCGTTCTCACCGAGAGGACGCTTTTTTTGTTTTTATCCCGTAATTCTTTTTAAGCTTTCTAGTTCTTTGCCTTAATCGTTACGATTCTTGAGCCCTGTACGAGAATGCGGTAAGTTCCAGCTGGAGCGTTCTGCAATGTGATTGTCTTGATCGGATCGTCCTGGTCAAGATTATCGATTGCGAGGAGCTGTGTGTCGCCCTGTTTTACGACTACGCATCGGCTTGGCTCTCGGCTTCCGTTTCCTGTAACGCCGAACTCAATTGTTGCTGCGTCATCGATTGTGATTGCATACTCAGCCTTGCGTTTTTTCTCGATGTTTTCGATTCGTGCAGATGACCCGTTGTTGTGATAGATTGCAGTGATTCCGTCTTCAGTCTTGAATTTTGCCTCACCTTTAATCATTTCGAATTTTGCGCCTTTTACAGAACCTGTACCGCTTGGGATTTCAAATGCCTTTGAGAATACGTTCATATCCTCGCCGATTTTGCATCCTTTTGGACGTCCGTTCCATGCCCATGTTGCGTCAACGCTGCCTGCAGAAGCTGCACTTGCCTTCAAATCTGCTGATTCCTGAGCGAAAACCATGCCGCCAATCAACAAAGCAGCGAGTGCGATACCAAATTTTTTTAACATTTTTTTCCTCCATATTTATTCAAATGTTCTTCCTCAGTATAAGCAAACTTTTAGTAAGAAAAATGCTGATTTTTTTGACAATTCTGATATAATAAGCAAAATCAGAACATGGACTTCTTCGAATTAAACGCATTTTTAAATCTTTCTCAAACTTTGCACTTCGCCCACACAGCCGAAAAGGTGAACCTCAGTCCGTCTGCTTTGAGCCGTCTTATTTCACGCCTGGAGGACGAGACCGGCACGACCTTGCTTGAACGCAACAACCGGGAAGTCAAACTCACGCCTCAGGGAGCGGATTTTGCACATTTTGCCAAAAAATGCCTCGATGAGCAGGAAGATGTCCTCAATTCATTCAAATCTCAGGGCAACGAGGTCGCAGGTTCGCTTCACGTCTATGCTTCGGTTACGGCCTGTTACTCAATCATGCCGCCTTTTTTAAAAGAACTTTCCGAAAAATATCCGCAGATTCATCTCGAAATCGAGACTGGCGACCCGGCTGGTGCAATCAATGCCGTAAAGGAAGGTCGTGCAGAGCTTGCTGTTGCCGCAATCCCTGAAAGCGGGCTGAGCGGATTTGACACACTTCCTGTCCGTCACACGCCCCTTGTTTTTGCAGCCAGTGTTGGAGGCAAATACGAAAATGTTTCGGGCAGCCCGCAGGATATTGTTTCCTCTGTGCCGCTTATTTTGCCAAAGACAGGCCTTGCCCGCGAACGTTTTGACACCTGGGTTTCAAGCCGCAACGTAAAGCCTGTGATTGCCGCCGAAACCGAAGGAAACGAGGCTATTATGGCTCTTGTCCAGCTTGGAATCGGAATCGGCCTTATCCCGCACATTGTTTTGACCAACGGGCCTTACAACAAGGGCTTCACCTGTCTTTCTGCCGGCAACGCGCTCGGTTACTACGAAGTCGGCTTTATCCAAAAAAAAGAAATCACGGGCAGCGAGTCTCTCAAACGAATCCGCCATGCCGTGAACGAAATTCTTGATAAAATGAGATAAAATTCCCTTCTGTTTTTTCCGAAAATGAAAGAGAGAAAATTTATTTTTGGAGATCTCGCATGAAACGCTTTCGTCTTTTTTTGATTTCATTTCTTGCTTTTGCCATTTTGCCGCTTTCGGCTCAGAACAATAAACTTCGCATTCCAGATTCTTCTGTTATCCGAAAGGCTGTCGCCGAAAACTGGTTTGAGCAGCCGCTTGAAACTGTACGTCAGAATCACACGGAGCTTCGTTCAAACTCAATCGGGCAGGTTTTTCAGATTCGGCTCGAAGAAACTCCTGAAATCTTTTCTATAATAGTATCTCCAGAGACAGAAATTTCCGTGGATTTGTACACTCAGGACGGAATCCAGAAAAAGACCGTGAATGAATATCCGCCGGATGCACCGGGAAGCTGGATTTTGATGAAAGACTCAATCACAGGAAAGCCAATCCGAATCCGCTATTATTTTGCCGCAGACAGCGATGTTTATGTTCAGTTTTATCCGGGCGGAAACAAAACTCTTGCCGACTATGTGATTCAGGGATGTTTTGCAGCCCGCGGAGTGCCGGTTGGAGTTTCATTCGATTATTTTTACACAGCTTCGTTCGCTTCAGTTCTTTCTTTGACTGAAAAATCTCTTCCGTGGCAGTATGCTGACATTCATCCAGAGCAGTATCATGGAAACCTCGTGATGGTCAATGGAATCAAGAAAAATCTTGAAAGAATTAAGCCTGTCAAAGACGGATGCTATGATGAGAACGGAAAGCCGGTTTATATTGGCGGAAAACTTTCTGGAAAGCCGCGTGACGTTGATTCAGAAGATGTAAAAAATGATGTTCTCACGATGAATCATTCCGGCTTTGTAAAATGGGTTGTTGACGGAACAATCGTGCCGGTCTCAGGAACTTACACTTATGTGGCTCCTCTTCTTCGCCCGACAACTTCGGTAAGTCCACTTGGAGTTGCAGGTATCAAAAGTCAGACCGAAAGCCTTTTCCATTCTCTTGACTGGACCCGAAATCTGGCTGCCGCAAGTGTTTCGATCAAAACTCGGAGAAATTATCTTTATGAGCAGACTGGCGTTGACGTGAATATCGAACCTTTCAGCGCGGAAGTTTCTGCAAAAGGAATCACGTCCGTTGCGGGCTACATTAAAAACTCTGGCTATGAAATCAAATATCTCAAGCCGATTCTGTACGTTCTTGGTGCGACAGAACCGACTTATTTCTATCTTGCGGCTGTCAGAAGGTCTGTAAAACCGGGTGACGGAAGCCCTGAATTCAAGGTTTTTGACTCGTCTGCGGTGATTTTCCCATATTTTGACAAGAACGGTCAGTTCGGATGTACTGTCTTTGAGAACGGAAAGGAAATGACAATTGCACAGTTCACAAAAAAATATCCTGACAGCTTTATTCATTTGACAAGGGTGCTTTCTTCTGACCGCTTTTCTCCGCTATAATATTGCCCGTTTATGAATATGAATAGAAGATTTAAATTTTCAGCAGTTTTACTGATTCTTATCTTTGCTTCTGGAATTGCCTTTTCTGAGAACAAAAATCTTTCTGCTCTCATGAAAGACAGTTACAAAGCAGGATTTTATCCGGGCGTTGTCCGTTATGCCGAAGAAATTCTCCGTCACGAAAAAGATTCTCTGGCCGCTTTTCGTGCCGCAGTCTACGAGGGCGAGAGTCTTTTCAAAATGGGGCGCACCGAAGATTCAATTTCGATTCTTCAAAAATACCAGATGAACGGCGAGTCCATAAATCCAGAGACAATTCAACTTAATTCAGCAAAATTTTACTGGCTGGGCCGCGGATATTTCGTTCAACGGCAATTTACAAATGCCCAGAAATGTTTTTTTTCATCTGCTTCGATTTTCAAAGAGCTGGAAAAAGCAAGCTCAAGAACCGCCGAGACTTCGCTTGATTATTTCGCGCTTTCCATGCTTCACGGAGGAAAATCCTACATCGAATCAAAAGACTACAAAAATGCGATTCCTCTTTACGAATACGTGATTTCAAACGGCGGGAAGTATAATATAGAAGATTACAAAGATTCTGCGATTGCGCTGGCTCAAAGCTACAATTATGCGGGTGACGCCAAAAACGCCCAGAAATGCGTAAAACTTGTTTCTTCACTCGAAAATGCAAAATTTGATGACGAGACCAAATTCTCCCTGCTGATTCTAAAAGGTGAGTCCCACGAAACTCTCGGAGCATACAAAGCCGCTTATGATGAATATTGCCGCGTGATTAAAAATGCGCCTGCTGCCCTTGCCGCAAGTGCCATGCAAAAAGCCTACGCTGTTTCTACGGCTCATCGGGCGGAAGTCGGCTCTGAGGCGGGCGAAGTTCTTTCCCGTGCTGAATACAGGCTTGCGGAATTCCCGGATTTGCTTTCTGAATTCTGGACAAGGCTTGCGGTGGATGCCTTTAACGCCAAAGATTATAAAAAGTCGCTTGAATATTTCAAGGACGCACAAAAAAATGCATCTTCTTCTCAAAAAGAAATTGCCGCCGTTTACCGTGCCGAAATCGCTTACATCACGAATGCAGACAAAGATGCCGGAGCAAAACAGGCTGTTGCGATTCTTGCAGAAGCTGCTCTCACAAAATCAGGTTCAAAAAACGAGACGATTCTTCTTTCAATTGCCCGCTTCAACGGTTACGTCAAAAACTGGAAGGATTGCGAAACTTACGCTTCAAAATGCTTAAAGTCAGAAAATCCTGAAATCGAAAAAAATGCCGTTTATTGGGTTGCGCTTTCAAAATACGAGACTGGCGAAGTCGTAAAGGCATCTGCAACAATCGAAAATTACAAAAAAGACAATAAAATAGAAGACAAATCACTTCTCAACCTTTACGCAAAATCCCTCGCAAAACAGGGAAAGTATCACGACGCGGACTTGATTTTCTATTCTCTGGGGCAGAAAAATCAGCTTGATAATGACGGCCAGCTTGATTATTCACGCACGCTTTTGATTGCGGGGCACTACGTTTCGACCAAGCAGCAGGCTTCAAAAGCAAAGGGTGACGAGGCAGTTTATCTGAGCGCGCTTGCTTCATTCAATCAGCATAACTGGCACGAAGCAGAATCTTCTTTTGCAAAAGTGCTTTCATCAAAATCACTGGATAAAGATTATGTCGCCTACGCACAGTTTTATCACGGTTACGCTTTGTATCAGCTCAGTGAGTACGCAAAGGCAGTCTCAAGCCTTAACCGTTTTATAGAAGAAAATCCAACCCACGCGTTTGTCTGGTCGGCTTATATGACTGTGGCTCGTGCCGCCGCTTTCTCAAAAAATGAATCCGAAGCAATTTCGGCCTCACAAAAAGCAATCAGAACGGCAGCAAACGAAAAGGACAAGCAGGAATCAATTATTCTTGCCGCAGGAATTCTTTCAGAAAACAAAAAATTTGATGATGCGCTCGCTCTTCTTTCACCACACATTGCCAAAAAATCAGAATTCGGCTGGGAATGTAAATATCGAAGTGCGGAAATTCTTGTTCAAAAAGGCAATTCATCACAGGCGGACAAATATTTTGCAGAACTTTCTGACCTCAAAGAAAAGGAAGCAAGTCTGATTGCCGAGGAATCTGCTTATCGTCGTGCGGAAATCGCTTATTCTGCCGAAGATTATTCAAATTCTGCCCGGCTTTTCGAGTTCTACAGCAAAAACTGGCCGAGCGGGCGTTTTTCTTACGCGGCAATTTATTTTTCTGCAGATTCGCTTGCAAAATCCGGCAATGATATCCGGGCAATTCTCCGCTATCAGCAAATCACGGATTCAAAAGCCGAAACTTCATACCGGTATGGTTCAGAAAAAAATCTCATCGAATTGTACCAGAAGACTGGGGATTATGTTTCAGCCCTGGATATGGCGAACAAAATGATTGACGAATACGGTGCACAGGCTTTGAACGACGGAATTGGCAAAAAAGTCAGTGAATTAAAAAAACTCGGAGCGGGTAGTGCCCTTACTATAGAAGATAAAATTAAAATTGCCGAAAAATCGCTTGCAAAAACAAAGAACGATCCTTCACAAAGCGAGGACAGCATGAAGAATGCTATTTCCCTTGCCGGTGCTTACAGGCTCAAAGGCGAGAACAAAAAATCCGCCGAAATGTACCTTGAAGCGGCTAAATATTCTCGCCAGGCCGGGAACGATGAGAGTGCGGCGAGAAGTTTTTACGGTGCGGTCGAATCTTTTGACGCGGCTGCCCTTTATGCGGACGAAAAGGCAACTTTCAAAGAAATGAAAAAACTTTACCCACAAAACAAATACACGCTTGATGCTGAAAAAATTGCGGGAGGACTTTAACAATGAAAAAACTTTTACTGAATACAATTTTGCTTGCAACGGCCTTCACTGTTTTTGCACAGTCAAAAAACACGGCTTCAAATGAAATCGTTGAGGAAGAAATCGAACTTCCAGATGTAACAACTGTCGTAAACGGCAAAACTTTCACGGCTGGCAAAGATTCTGTTCCAGATTACACAAAGATTTTGCCAGAAAATTCTGCGCCGGAAGTTCAGCTGCCTGAGATGGAAGGAGTTAAGACTCCAAAAAATTTGCCGGAAAATCACAACAGACAGGAAGTTCAATCAAAAGACATTTACGCACAGGGCGAACTTGGAGCGGGCTATCCTTTCTATTTCAAGGGTGATTTTTCAATTTACCGTGCTTCGGGCAATTCTCCGTTTGAAATTGATTTTAATCATGAAGGAAGCGAAGGTTTTGCCCGAAAAAAGGCTGATGAAGGCTATTTTGCACGAGAAACTTCCGTAAAAGGCAAAAAATCGCTTTTCGGTGAGCACGGAACCCATCACGCTGAAGGTGAATACAAAATGAGCGACGACGGACTCCAGCTCAAATCAGATTCATTCTCAGACATGGTTAAGCACACGATTTTTGCTGATGCCAGCTCGGACTGGGAAACTTCGGGCGGATTCCTTATTTCTTACGGGGCAAACGGAGCCTGGTTCAACCGTTACGGTGAAGTCATGCAGGACAGCCCGACGTACAAAAATTTTCTGGACAGCACAAAAATCGTTGATTTGAATCCATATCTCGGCTTCGGCTGGACGGACGGCGACGGATTCAAAGCCATGCTCACAGGCTTTTACGGCTTTCAGGGAAATCTTGCCCGCAAAGAAAATCTAGTCAAAATCGAAGAGTCTTCCAGCGCAGAAAGAAGCCACCGCGGTCAGTTCAAACTCGACCTTTCCTGGGAAAACGACTTTATCTCGCTTGGTGCGGACGGTTCGGTGATTTTCGGAACGGCAATCGGCTCAAAGTCTGTTCTTCCGGCCTGTACAGCCAGAGTTGACTTCAAAACAGAGTCTTTCACAGACGACAGATTTATCACAATTTCAGCGCGTGGTGGAATTGATTCATATCAGGAAAAAATACGCGACCTCGAAAACAAATACAAATTCGCCGCTTCTCCTGCAATTCCTGTCGAAACAACTGATTTTTTCACAAAAATCGACCTGAGCGTGCCGATTCTCACAGCATTTGAAGCAAAGACTGGTTTTGAATTCAAAAAAACAGCTTTCAAAAACGGATTCTGGCAGGTCAAATACAAGGAGCCGCTTCTTTCAATCGCAAACGAAGACGGAACTTCCTATCAAATCGGGCTTTATGAAATCGCCCCGGAGGAACGCACCGAAATCAATACAAATCTTGGTTTCTTTGCAGATATTTCATCTTTCAAACTCGGCGTCCAGTGGAAATCATTCTGGAAAGATCTTCCGAGCCTCGAAGACAAACAGAATCTCACTTTCTCAGCAGAATATCAGAGCCTGAACGCAAAATGGAACGCGGGTGCTTCAATGGCAGTCGCTTTCGGCGAAGATGCTGACTCTTGCCCCGACCTTTCTGCATGGACAGGAGTTCGTCTTGCTCCTGCTTTGAGTCTTGCCTTTGAAGTCAATGATGTAATAAAATTAGTCAGTGGAAAAAGCCGCGACTGGGCACATTCTCAGTTCATAACAACGTCCGGGAACGCAGTCCTGCTGGTAAAATTCCAATTCTAAAGAGGGGAAATATGTTCAATTTGTTAAAATCCGGCGGAATCCTCATGATTCCGATTCTTATCTGTGGTCTCCTGGCCACTTACATTATTATCGAGCGACTTGTTTATTTTGCTTCTATTAAAAAGCGTGACCGGGAGCTTCGAAAAAATCTTGAGGAAGTTCTTGAAAGCAATGATTTTTCTTCTGCCGAAGCATTTTGCACTCAGGCGGGCACACCTCTCTCACAGGTAGTCCGCAAGGCTCTGGGCTGCCGAAAGCTCACCGAAGACGATATGCGCGAAATCGTCCAGTGTGAAATCGACGCAGTTGCTCCTCAGTTCGACCACTGGCTCACACTTCTCAGCACAATCGCAAATATCTCAACGCTTCTCGGCCTTTTCGGCACAGTAACAGGCAATATCAAGGCGTTCGGTGTTCTTGGTTCAGGCGGCACAATGGGGAATCCGGCCGTTCTCGCAAGTTCAATTTCCGAAGCATTGATGACAACAGCGGCAGGTCTTTTTGTGGCAATTCCGTCACTCATTTTCAGCAACGCACTTTCCCGCAAGGCCGACAAATGTGTTTCCGAAATGGAAGGAACTGTAACAAAATTGATTTTGAGGCTCACAGGCAGGGTAATGTAAAAAAGGGGCGGCCATGAAAGTTTCAAACCGAAAAAGGCGTGGTACGGCCGTTGACCTCACGCCGATGATTGATGTTGTATTTCAGCTGATTCTCTTCTTTCTGGTTTCGACCACATTCGCGATTCTTCCTGCAATAAACGTGAACCTGCCCGAAAGCGAAACGGCGCAGGGAGCGGACATAGCCGGAATCACAATTACAATGCAGTCGAACGGTAAAATGTGGTTCAATGACGAGCAGGTTTCTGTCAGCACACTTGGCAAACGCCTGGCTTCATTCGACACAGAAGGCCGCAAAAAAGAAGAATATCCTGTCACCCTCGAAGCCGATGAAAATGTAACCAACGGCTCAATTGTCAAAGTCTTTGATGTGCTGCGCACCGAAGGCTTTGTAAGCGTAAATCTCAGGACAACAGATAAATGAGGCCGGTCGAGCAAAAGCCGGCAGTAGCGGGTGCTGTCGGAACGATTCTTGTATGGATTTTAATTTTTCTCTTTTTTTATCTTGGGGCAGTTCTTTTTGCGCCAAAACCCTTCAAAACAATTAAAATCCGCCTGGACGCTCCCACAAAATCCGAAAAACAAGTTAAAAAGGTTGAGCAGAATTCAGCCAAAACCCAAAAATCAGAAGCTAAGGAAACGCCAAAGGAAGATACTTCGAGCACAGCTCTCAGCGAGACTCGCTCAAATCCTGTCTCACAGGATTTGCCGGCTACGCCGTCGCTCCCTACTCCATCTAAACAGGATGTGAAAAAAGCAGAGACAAAACCTGCTCCTAAAAAAACTGAAACAAAGGCTAAGTCTGAACCGAAAAAGACCGAGCCAAAGAAAACTGATACAAAAAAGGCTGAACCTAAAAAATCAGAGCCTGCAAAAAGTGCTCCAAAACAAACAAAGCAGGCTCCATCAAAAACTGTCGAAAAGCCAAAAATGGCGGAACAAACTCTCCAAAAAAGCATGGAAGAGCTGATTGCTGAGCAGCAGGCTCCAAAAAAGCCCGCCAAAAAAGAATTTGACTGGTCGCAATTTGATGATATGGAAGGAAATTCTTCTTCAAATTCAACAGCGGTTGCAAAAAACACAACTCCTGCTGCTAAACAAAGTGCCTTTTCCGGGAGCGCAGCATCGTCTTCTTCTCAAAATTCTACGGCGGCAAGTTCTGCTTCAAGCAACTCGAAATCTGTTTCCAATCAAAAAGCAAGCTCATCAACGACAAGCGCGCTGGCCGGTGCTGTCTCCGCGCACAAATATTCTTCAACATCGGGCGGAGTCTCATCTTCTGTTACGGCAAATACAGGCTCTTCTTCCGACGGTAAAGTTTCTATCGCAATGTCGGACGGTACACCGCGAATCCTTCTGGAACCGGCCGAGCCAAAAATCATCCTTTCACCGGAAGCAGCTGCCATGATTGACAGCACGAAGCGTCTTACAGTCTCATTCACTGTCTCTGCAAGCGGCAATGTTCCTGTCACAAGCGTAAAAATTTCCCCGGATATTCTTCCTTCGCTAGTCTCAATGGAAATCCGCGAGCAAATCTCAAAATGGCGTTTCGCATCCGCTTCAAATGACGGACTCGCACGATTCGACTATACAATCCAGAAAAATTAGCCGCATGGAGGCGGCGCAAAGCCGGATGACAGCAAGTTTTTGCTTGTCAAAAACTTGTCACGACAAGGATGTCGCTGATTACACAATCCAAAAACAATAGCCGCATGGAGGCGGCGCAAAAAAAATCGAAAAAAAAACTTGACAAAGCAAAAACATGAGATATACTTGAATTACAGTCTACAACGTTGTAGATTGTGTTGTTCAAAAAAAGGAGGAACAAAACATGAAAAAATTGTTGGCAGCCGCTTTGGCTATCACATGTGCAGCTTCATTGTTCGCTGCAAAAAAACAGGGAAAAGTTCTTAACATTTACTGTTGGAACGAAGAATTCCAGAGCCGATTCAACAGCTACTATGCATCAAAACTTCCAGCTGATGTAAAAGTAAACTGGGTTATGACACCAAACCAGGGTGGCGCTTATCAGCAGAAACTCGACGAAGCTCTCTTGGCTCAGAAAAAGGCAAAAGCTGATGACAAAATCGACCTTTTCCTTGTAGAGGCTGACTACGCTCTCAAATATGTTGACACACCATACACATTGGATGTTAAGAAAGACATCGGTCTCAAAGATGCAGACCTCGCTAAACAGTACAAATACACTCAGGATGTTATGACTGACTCAAAAGGCAAACTCAAGGGTGTTTCTTGGCAGGCTTGTCCGGGCGGATTCATCTATCGCCGCTCAATCGCTAAAGACGTTATCGGTACAGATGATCCAGATGAAGTAGGAAAAGCACTTTCTGACTGGGACAAATTCGACAAAGTTGCAGCAGATGCAAAAGCAAAAGGATACTTCATGCTTTCTGGTTATGATGACGCATTCCGCGTATTCTCTGACAACATGAAATCAGCATGGGTAGACAAAAAAGGCAAGATCGTTATTGACCCACAGATCAAACGCTGGGTAACAATGACAAAAAAATACACAGACAATGGCTACAACAACAAAGCTAACCTCTGGTCAGCAGAGAGCTTCGCTGGTGCTACAAAAACAGGTAAAGTATTCGGATACTTCGGACCAGCTTGGTTCATCGACTTCTGTCTCGCTCCAGCAACTCTCGACAATCCAAACGGCGAGAAAGCTCTCGGAAACGGCTCATATGGTGACTGGGCATTCTGCAAAGGCCCACAGGGCTTCTCTTGGGGTGGCACTTGGATTTGTGGTGCAGCAGGTTCAGACAACATCGACTTGATCCGTGACATCATGAAAACATTGACTTGTGACGGTGCAGTTGCAGAGAAAATCGCTAAAGAGGCTGGTGACTTCACAAACAACGAAGATGCAATGGCAAAAGTTGCTAACAGCTCTTACCAGAACCCATTCTTGGGCGGACAGAACCACATGAAGTTCTTCTTGGCTTCTGCTAAATCAATCAACAAGAACAACATGTCTATGTACGATCAGGGTATGGCTGAGACATTGCAGGCTGCTATGGCTGACTACTTCAACGGTAAAGTTGACGAGCAGAAAGCTTGGGACAACTTCTACATGTCAGTTACAGAGCGCTATCCAAACTTGAAAAAATAAGGATAGTTAACGTTCATTCAAATTAATGAACGCTTTTCTAAAAAAGCTGCCTTTCGGGGCAGCTTTTTTTTGATTAATTCAGAAAAATCTTGTATAATATTTATACTATGCTCGGAAACATAAAAGCCGTAGCTTTCGATATTGACGGCACACTTTATCCTTCAGTTTCTCTTTATATCCGGCTTCTTCCATATATTATCCGGCATTTTAAATTTTATATTCATTATAATCGTGTGCGCCGTATCATGCACAGAACAGCGCCGCTTCCGGATTTTTATGAGTATCAGGGGCGGCTCATGGCCGAAGAGCTTGGATGTTCTTCTTTGCGGGCACGGGCAATGATCAAGCTCATCGCATACGATGGTCTCATACCTTATTTTGAAAAAATCAAGCCTTTTAAGCATGTTCACGAAACTTTCAAAGCTCTGCATGAAAAAGGCTATAAAATTGCTCTTCTTTCGGATTTCCCTCCAAGTCAAAAAGGTGACATCTGGGGGCTTATTCCTTATTGTGACTTAATTCTTGGTTCTGAGGCAATCGGTGCCCTCAAACCGTCAAAATATCCTTTCGGGATTATGGCTATGGCAATGGAATTGGAGCCAAGTCAGATTCTTTATGTAGGCAACAGCATTCATTTTGATGTACGGGGCGCAAATAATGCCGGCATGAAAAGTGCGATAATTGCCTCTCCGTTAAAAAGAATTTTCAGCAAAAAAATCAAAGAAGCTGATATTTCATTCTCGAACTATCGTCAATTTTTAAATAGTGTGTTATAATACACTTGACTAACTTTAAAAAAGTTTGGGTGGGGAAATAAAGTGTTAGCTCTTGCAGTATTATTGTCTATTGTAGCATCTGCGTCCGTTTCATTTGTGATGCGAAAATTGGGCGGCGGAAATCCAACAAATGATAACATCCGTGTATTCGTCGAAAACAAAAAAAAGGAAATCGAGAGAATGTTCGAGGAGCGCGGGCAGCGACTGAATTCTCTTTCTGCGAATCTCGAAACTCAGCAGGCTCAGGCTGTAGCGGCAATTAAACGACTTGACGGTCAAATCGAAGAATTTGATAAATCAAGTTCAGAATTTGACAAACAGTTTGAGGCGGTTGATACAATCAGTCAAAGAATAGACGCTTACGGCAAGGTTCTTTCAGAGCTCATGGAAATGACAGAGAATGTCGAAGAAAATCTCATGAGGCTCAAAAAAGAGTCTTCTGTTATCGAAAAACTCAATTCAAAACTCAACGCTCAGGAAAAGGCAGTCGATAGAATCGAAAATAAAATCCCCGAAATTAACTCAGCCTTTGAAAAGCGAAACAACGAAAGTCTCAAACTTATCGGCACGGAGCTTCTTAATCAGTACAAAGAGCAGGCGAAATCCCTTGAAGAAGCGGCAAATGCTGCCGAATCAAAAAGCCACGAGCTCTTGCAGAACCTTGAAAATTCAATCCGTGAAGCATATCAGCAGGCTGCAAACCGGGCACAAACTCTGGAAGAAGCTTCATTTAATCAGCTTGCACAGGCGGCTGAAGCTCGCAAAAATTCAGTGCTCAAAACACTTGGTGAGCAAACACAGAATCTTGCGGGTCAAATTGATTCTCAAATCCTTGCTTCTCAGAAAACAAACGATGCCAAAATCACAGAGTTCGAGCAGGGAATCAATCAGAAAATATCTACAATTTCTTCAAATCTTGAAGGCGAAGTTAACAAACTTGCACAGGATTCACAGCAGAAGATTTCTGCACTCACAGAAAATGTCAACGGCGAAATCAGTAATTTCGAGCAGGACACGAATCAAAAAGTTTCTGCAATTACGGCAAACGTCGAGAACGCCATTTCCGAAATCGATGCGGGGGTCAAAGAGCGGGCAAAGGCTCTCAACCAGCAGTTTACTCAGGGCAATGCAGAAATTCGTCAAATGCTTGGAGATGCGCTTTCTGCGGCAAAGGCTACGGCAAAGGAACTTGCGGCCGAAACGAGCGGAAACGGCAAAACACTGGAATCTTTGCGGGCAAATCTTGGCAAGCAGATTCAGACTCTTCAGGAACGATACGCCAAACTTTATCAAAAGGCGATTGCAAATGCCGACGAAAAGGAATCTGCTGCGTACGAAAAATACCAGCAGATTTCAGACGAGCATCTTAATCTGTTCAAGTCTCGTGTTGAAGAAAAAATCAACGGAATGCAGGGTGAAATCAACGAGCGCGTAACGAATTTCACCAGCGGAATTTCTGAAAAGCAGACGGAAGTTGAATCAAAAGTTTCTGGTCTGGTCGAAAATGTCGAAAATCGCTTTTCAACTTTTTCAACGGGAATCGAAAGCAAATTCAACGAGCTCGAGACAGGCGTTATTTCAAAATTCGATGGTCTTACACAAGGAGTCGAAGAGCGAGTCACAGATTTGCAACGCGATATGCTTACAAAAATCACCAACTTGCAGAACGAAGTCGATACAAAAGTCACGGATTTGCATGATTCGGTTGATAACAGCGTCAATGAAATTCAGCGGGCAGTTAATGGAAGAGTATCCAGCTTGCAGGGCGATGTCGATGTACGCGTAACCAATTTTACGAACGATATTTTTGCACGTCAGCAGGTTGTTGAAGATAAAGTTTCGGGCATGGCAGAAAGTGTTGAAAGTCGTCTCGCAAATCTTTCTGGCGGTATCGAAGGTAAATTCGAAGAATTGCAGTCTGGAGTTGTTTCAAAATTTGAAGGGCTTGCACAAGGCGTTGAGACAAAGGTCAACGATTTGCAGCAGGAAGTCGTTTCAAAAATCACCGGTTTGCAGAGCGATGTTGATCAGAAGATTGAGTCTATCGAAAATTCGGTTCATGGCAAAATCGAAGAGCTTAATGGCACTGTAGACGGCAAGGTAAATTCCCTTGTTCAGACTGTCGAAGAGCGAGTTAACGGCCTTGATTATGACGTAGACGGCAAGGTTAACGAAATTGTCAGCGGAATTAACGAAAAAGTTGATTCGCTGCAAGGTCTTGTTGATTCTAAAGTTGATGGAATGGAAAGCCGCGTAAACGAAAAGGTATTCTCTCTTGAAAGTGCGGTCGATACAAAAATCAACGAATTGGAGCAGAAGGTCTCAGATAAGGTTGCGGATTTGGATGATGTCGTTGAATACAAAGTCAGTGGCATCGAAGAAAGTGTTACACAAAAAGTTTCCGGCCTTGAAGGTGGCGTCGCACAAAAGGTCAATGACTTGCAGACTGTTGTTGATTCAAAAATCGGCGGAATGGAAACTGACGTCACTCAACGCGTAAATGATTTGCAGTCTATGGTAGACTCTGCCGTTTCTGGCCTTGAAAGTGGCGTCACTCAGAAAGTTAATGATTTGCAGTCAATGGTCGATTCAAAGGTTTCTGGCCTTGAAGGCGGTGTTACACAGAAAGTCGATAAATTGAAGGAAATCGTTGATTCAAAAGTTTCCGGCCTTGAAGATGGTGTTTCTCAGAAAGTCGGTGATTTGCAGAATATGGTCGATTCAAAGGTTTTTGGCCTTGAAGACGGTGTTACTCAAAAAGTCAATGATTTGCAGACAATGGTAAATTCTACGGTTTCAGAGCTTGAAGACGGCGTTACTCAGAAGGTAAATGGCTTGCAGTCTATGGTCGATTCAAAAGTCTCTGGCCTCGAAGATGGCGTTACTCAGAAAGTAAGCGGTTTGCAGTCGATGGTTGATTCAAAAGTTTCCGGCCTTGAAGACGGCGTTACCCAGAAAGTCAATGATTTGCAGACAATGGTAAATTCTACAGTCTCTGGTCTTGAAGAAGGCGTTACGCAAAAAGTCAGCGATTTGCAGTCAATGGTTGATTCAAAAGTTTCCGGTCTTGAAGGCGGTGTAACTCAAAAAGTTAGCGATTTGCAGAATATGGTCGATTCAAAAGTCTCAGGTCTTGAAGAGGGCGTTACTGAAAAGGTTGGAAGCTTGCAGACAATGGTAAACTCTACAGTTTCAGATCTTGAAAACGGTGTTACTCAGAAAGTCAATGATTTGCAGACGATGGTCAATTCTACGGTTTCTGGCCTTGAGCAGGGTGTTACGCAGAAAGTCAGTGATTTGCAGACAATGGTTGACTCTACGGTTTCTGGACTTGAAAATGGCGTTACTCAGAAAGTCGAAGATTTACAGAATATCGTTGATTCGAAAGTTACAGGACTTGAATCTGGCGTTAACCAGCAGGTTACAGATTTGCAGTCAATGGTTGAGTCAAAAGTTGCAGGCCTTGACAGTTCGGTTGCAGAAAAACTTGAGATTTTGCAGAACCTTGTCAACGGCAAGTCAACCAATCTTGAAGATGGCGTAATTGAAAAAATCACTGATTTGCAGCAGCGTGTTGAAAATTCAGTTTCAAGCCTCGAAGGTCAGGTCAACAACCGAGTCGTTACTTTGCAGGATTTTGTTGAAGGTCGTGTTGGCGGGCTTGAAGGTGACGTAAAGGCAAAGGTCGATGAACTTCAGGGCATTGTCCAGCAGAAAGTCGGCGGCTTGCAGAATATAGTTGAATCAAAAGTAACTGTAATTGTTGATGGTGTTGCGAGAAAAGTCGCGGCTTTGGACGAAGAAGTCAATTCAAACGTTTCACGCCTTGATCAGGGAGTAAATGATAAGATGCAGCAGCTCCTTGATGCCGTGAATGCAAAGGTCTCTGAGATTCAGCAGAATGTCGTTGGCCAGGTAACTGATTTGCAGAACACTGTTGATTCAAAAGTTACTACAATGCAGGAAGGTGTTCAGCAGATTGTCTCTGATTTGGAAGAGCAGGTTGATACGAAAGTCAACGCATTGCAGGAAAATGTCTCAGAGAAAGTTTCGTCTTTGCAGGAAAATGTGGTCGAAAAGGTTTCCAGCTTCCAGGAAAATGTCGTTGATAAGGTCTCAAACTTGCAGAGTGAGGTTATCGGAAAGGTCGAAAATCTCGAAAACGAAGTTGAAACTCGAATTTCTGCTCTTGAAAACAGCGTTGATACCCGCGTAACTGGTGCAAATGAAAAGGTTGAGACAACTTTGAGCGAAGTTAAGCGAAATCTTGAAGAGTCAACCGAAGGTGCGAGCGAGGCTGCCGCTACAATCACAAGAACTGTCGCTGCGGCAACAGAACAGCTTAATAATTTCAAATTGCAGTCTGACCAGCAGATTAAGTCAATCAACGAAATGCTCAAGGACATGCTCGAAAACATTGCGGCTTCTTACGATACCAAAAAATCCGAACTTTTCACGGCCGTTGACCGCCAGCTTGATGCTTATCAGAAGGAAATGCAGTATCGGTTTGACAAATTGGCACAGACCGGGGCTGATTTTGATGCTTTGGAGCAGGAACTCAAGCAGGAGCTTGCGAATACACAAAAACGAGTCCTCGATGAATTCAACAAATTCACCGAAGAGCAGGCTGTTCGTCATGGTCAGTTCCAGGATGCAATTCAAAAAGACTCAGAGATTGCCGAAGGTCGCTTGAATGAGCTTGAAAGTTCTCTCAAAGTTCTCGAAGAATCAGCAAGTACAAACGTAAGTCAGGCACTCAATGCCTTTGAAAAGAAATACGGTGAAGATTTGCGCCGCCGAAGCGAAGAAATTGATGCGAATATCGATTCTTGGCGAGAAAATTTCGATTCAAAAATGTCGATTTTGCAGTCTGACGAAGAGGAAAAACGCCGCCAGCTCGAAGTTAAATATGCCGAGGACTTGCGTGCTCATACTACGGGTCTGAGCGAAAAGACTCGTGAAACTCTCGAACGTTACGAGTCAATGATTAAAAAGACGAACGATGATTTGCAGGCTCAGATTATCGAAGTCGAGCAGAAGATGCACGATTTCCGCGAAAAGAACCGCTCTGATTTGGACGCAGCGACAACAAATTCTGATTCATATATCAAAGGAACGCTCAAAACTTACGGGGAACGCCTCAACGAGCTTCTTACCAAATTTATGGATTCAAATGAATCAAAAATCAAAGATTTGGAATTGGATTTGCTTACCCGTAGCGAGGCGAACAAGGCAAATATCGATGCAATGGTCGGAGATTTCCGGGCATGGAGCACGCAGCTTAACAATCAGTTTGAGCAGTCAAAGGCTCTTTACGGCTCAAAATTCGAGAATATCAGTAAATCGGCAGAGCAGGCACTTACCGAGCTCAAATCGAAATTCAATACTGATTTCGAGGAATTCAAACGTTCGGCAAATTCTGATCAGGAAGAAATTTCTGGAAATATTTCCCAGTTAAAGGATATGATTCAGAATTCAGTGGCTGGCTTCAAAGATGAATCCGAAAAATTGATTTCCGAGCAGCAAAAAGCTTATCAAAAGATTCTTGCTGAGACACAGGAACGAATCAACTCACAGAATGCTGATTCAGCAAATGCAATCCGTGAAATTCAAAATCAGATTTCTCAAATGAAGGATAAACTTGCCGAAAAGCAGGGCGAGACAATCATGCAGATGAACAATGCCGCCGATGCTTTGCAAAGCAGGTTCAGCGAGATTGACAGCCAGGTTAAGACTTTTGAGGCTCGTATGCAGATTTATCAGAAAGCAGATGAATTGCAGGCAAGTCTCGAAAAACAAATCGAAGGAATCAAGAGCGAGCTTGGCCGGATCGAAACTTATCGTTCTGTTGTCAATGACCTTGAAAATCAGTTCACGAACATTCAGAAAATTAACGGAGATATTGATCAAAAATTGGCACGGTTCACAGCCGAGAAGGGCCAGATTGATTCAATTGAACGTGATTTCAACCGACTGGTTTCGCTTAGTGACAACATGGATCAGAAAATCAGCGAATTGCAGACTACAAATTCTGATTTGCAGTCTTTGCAGCTCACTGTCCGTAGTTTCCATGAATCGCTTGATAAAATTTCTGGCCGTTGTGATAGCCTTGATAAAAAACAGGCAATCCTGGAGCAGATTTCCGGTGAAGTTGATAAAACTTTTGACAATCTCAAAGATGTTGAAAGCAGACTCGATAAAATTCAGGATCAGGCTGACAATCTTCCTTCAACAATCACAAGCATTCAGGCCCGAATCGATGAAATTACCGAAAACTCAGGCAAAATCAACGATGCGGTTGAGAGAATTACCTCTTTGCAGAAGTTGCTTGAGGAGACAGAAAAACGTACAGAGCAGGTTCAGAAGGCAAAAGAAGGAATTGTTAACACTGAAATCCGACTGAACAATCTTACTCAGGAAATCAACGAAAAGTTTGATATGCTTGAAAAGATTACAAAAACTGAAGTTGATGCGTCGCTTGCTGCTGGCGGTACAACTGAGGTTGGAAATACACGCCTTTCTCCAAAAGACAAGGAAACAATCATTCAGCTTAAACGAATGGGATGGAATGTTGACGAAATTGCCAAACGTCTCAAACGCAGCGTAGGTGAAGTTGAGATGGTAATCGAGATGGGGTTGTAACCAAAATTACCTCCATGTAATTTTGGTTACATACGAGAAACTTCTGTTCACCTAAAGGCAAACAGAAGTTTCTCTGGCTTTGTTGCCGCATCCGTGCGGCAGGCATTTTACTTTCCGTTTTTAGCTTCCCCTTAAAAGTGCGGCAGGCATTTTACTTTCCGTTTTTAGCTTCCCCTTAAAAAGGGAGATTCCCCAAATAAATTATTTAACTTTCAACTTTCCGTTTTCAATTTTCACTTTTCAGCTTCCAGCAGGCAGACTGACCAGACTTCTACAGCACGGCCCTGGCCTATGTCGCCTAGCTTTTCGCCTGTTTTGGCTTTTACAAAGATCTGATCTTTTGAAACTTCAAGAATATTTGCAATTGATTCGCGTACCTGGTCGCGGAATGGCAGAAATTTTGGCTTTTCGAGCGCGATAATACAATCCAAATTTCCGAGGTCCCACCCTGCATTTTTTACATCCTGCCAGCATTTTTTGAGGAGCAAGGCCGAGTCTGCGTCTTTCCATTGGGGATCGCTAGGCGGAAAATAAGAGCCGA
>CACZYY010000016.1 GCA_902785455.1 uncultured Spirochaetaceae bacterium | reverse complement strand
TTCATTACATGCTTGATGTCGTAGCCCAGGAATTTGAGCGTTTTGTCGAGGATGTCAAGGAAAACATAGGCACGGAGATTGCCGATATGCGCATAATTGTAAACCGTAGGACCACAGCCGTAAAAACCGACATGATTTTCATGTACCGGCACGAAATCCTGCATAGTGCGTCCCATTGTGTTAAAAAGTCTTAAAGCCATATTATCACCCTTAAAATTTCTCACAGAGGGCACGGAGCTCACAGAGAGTGTGTTGAACAAGGATTGTATTTCTTGTATCTGAAATATCTCTGTGTTCTCTTAAGCTCTGCGAGGAATTTAAAACCCTGTGGATAAACCTCTGTTTTCTTTCTATAATATTTCTGATGAAAACTATAGACCAAATTGCACAATTTTTCAATGACAGCGAATATTTTACCGGCAGCGTGAAACTCAACGAAAATCTTGCAAAGCATACGACGATGCATGTTGGTGGCAATGCGAAGCTCTTTCTGGAGCCGGAGAATGAAGAGAGCATTGTTTTTGCGATAAAAGAATTGAAAAAATTAGACGCTGATGAACGCAGATGCACGCAGATTAAAAGTTTTTTTGTTTTGGGCGGCGGCTCGAACGTGATAATCAGCGATAATGGCCTTGATGCGGTGATTTCCACACGAAAAATGAATGGCGTTAAAGTCCTTGAAGGAGAATTTGAATCCACAGATTTGCACAGATTTGCACAGATTGAAAACGATTCTAATGGAGAAAAGTTTCATGCCTCACAGAATTCCCATTGCCCTAAAACACACTGCGAGGAATTTAAAACCTTGCAAATTGATTCAGGGGCTAGCTGGGGCAATGTGATTTCTTTTTGCAGAAAGAATAATCTGGGCGGATTCGAGGCTTTTACGGGGCTTAGCGGGACTGTGGGCGGCGCGCTTTTTATGAACGCGACATGCTTCGGACTTAGTGCGTGTGACAATCTGCTTAGTGTCCGCTACTTTGATTTGCATGACGGTAAAATCCACGAATATCAGAAAATTGATTCCGACTGGGGGTATAAAAAGTCGCCGTTTCAGAATTTAGTAACCACAGATTGTACAGATAGCTCGAATGGGGGCGTTGCGGGGGCTTCCCCGCAGAGAGGGGAGCGAGCAACGAAGTGTGAGCGGGGGGAGAGACTTCTCCCCCTTGTAATTCTTTCTGCAAAATTTTTTGTCAAAGACGGATTTGATTCCGAAAAATCCGAAAAGTGCATTTCTGACCGCAAAGAAAAAGGTCATTTCCGTGCTCCGAGCGCAGGCTCAGCTTTCAAAAACGATGCAGCTCATGGGATTATCGCAGGAAAGGTGATTGACGAGTGCGGTCTTAAGGGATTTTCTGTGGGCGGTGCGCAGATTGCCCCCTGGCATGGGAATTTTATAATCAATCCTGAGCAGAAAGCCTCCTCAGAAGATGTCCAAAAACTTTCCGATGAAGTGAAGAAGATTGTGTTTGAGAAAAAAGGTGTCCGCCTTGAAAATGAAATTTTGTTTATTGAATCGTGATTTTTTATAAAAGAATAATTCTACTTTTGACGATATAAAGATAGAGACAATTTTAGCTTTATGCGTTATAATGTACGGAAGGCGGAGTGAAAAAGTGCTTCAGTTATCATTTGTAAATTTTAAAAAAGATACATACGTTCTGGTCGAAGGAAAAGAAAATCCTGACCGATTCTATATTATCCAGAGTGGCCACGTTAAGCTTACTCATCAGAACGAAGTGCCTGGTAGCCAGCCTGTTGTTCTTGGACCTGGTGATTTTGTCGGTGTCATTTCCTGCATGTCACGCCGCGCACAGGTCGAAACTTGTTACGCCATTTCTGATGTCGTTTGTATTGCAGTTCAGCGCGAGCAATATATTGAGTTGATTGAAAAAAATACTGCTGTTGCCTTAAAAATTATCCGCACTTTTGCTAACCGAATGCGTATTGTCAATGAAACTCTCATGGAGCAAACGCAGAGCTCTACTTCTCGTGAAGATTACGAGCAGCTTTATAATGTCGGTGCTTATTTTGATTCTCAGCAGCAGTACGACATTGCTTTCTTCGCTTATTATCAGTACATCAAAATGGAAAAAACTAGCGAGAATGCAAAAAAGGCTCTCAAACGAATTGCCGTTCTCAAGCCAAGGGTTAATGCGCCTTATGTTGAGCCGAGTCAGGATTTGATCCGTAAGTATCCGCGTGGTTCAATGGTTTTCTCCGAGGCGCAGAATGGTCCGGATATGTTCATCATCAAGTCCGGCACAATAAAAATTTCAAAAATCGTTGATGGCACAGAAATCACTCTTGCCATGCTCAAAGCTGGTGATATGTTCGGTGAAATGGCCCTGCTGGAGCGCAAACCTCGTTCCGCAAATGCAATTGCCACAGAAGACAGCGTTGTCATGTCAATCAACATGCAGAACTTCAATCAAATGGTAACTACTCAGGCACAAATGGTTGACCGCCTTACA
Organism: uncultured Spirochaetaceae bacterium; assembly: GCA_902785455.1. Lineage (GTDB taxonomy): Bacteria > Spirochaetota > Spirochaetia > Treponematales > Treponemataceae > Treponema_D. The sequence continues at coordinate 29,377 of CACZYY010000016.1, read as the reverse complement.
ACGACTCTTTCGGAACGGCTTTGGTCTATGCAGAGACAGCTTGTAAACACATTGCTCCGAGCAAATCCTGTCGCTCAAATGATAGATATGCTTGCCCTGCAGCTTGAAAAAATGCGTATTAATGTCGGCAAAGGCTCTCAGTTCCAGACAAATTTCACTGCTGAGGATATTGCCACAATGTGCGGTCTTTCAAAATCTGAGCAGGCTCGATGTCTCTACAACTTTATGAATTCTCCACTTGTCCGCATCGAAAAAGGACGGGTTTTGATTCCTGATTGTCTTGAATTGCTCAAACAGGCAGAATTCTATCGAAAGCAGCTCCAGCGTCAAAATCAATAGGCAAATCTATGAAAAAACTTTTTGCGGTTTTTGCTTTTGTTTTTCTTTGCATTCCGATTTTTTCTCTTCCGAACGGATATTCTTCCGCAAAATTGGGAATGGATATTGATTCATTAAAAGAAGCTCTCAAAAAAGACCATCAGTTTGGCTATCGTGGCGACAGGGATGTTTCTCTTTCTCCTTCTGACGGTCAGTTTTTGATTGAGACCGATGGTTCTAAGTTCGGTTTTTCCTTTCTTGGCAGGTGTTGGTTTCAGTTTGCAAACGATAAGCTTTACATAATCACGTTAAATTTGGATCAAAGCAAAGTTGACCATTATTCTGTCTTTGCGAAGCTTTGCGAAAAATATGGAAATCCTGATGAACTTTCGCCCAAAAAGTCTGTATGGCGCGACGGAGATGTGATTCTTTCTCTTGAAAAGCCTCTGACTCTCAAATACACGGATGCAAAAGTGTTTGACAGTAAAAAAGATTCATCAAACGTAGAAAAGACAACCGCCGAAAAAGCCCGTGATGAATTTTTGGACTCTTTGTAAAAAATTACACGGATTAAGGATTCATACGGAAAGCCGTACAGGAATTTATTAAATCTAGCCGCTGTGACAATTGGAATTTTACAAATGAAAAAAACTTTCTTTTTAATTTTAATTCTTGCGTTTTCGATTTTTTCTTCTGCATGTTCATCGAAGTCAAATCTTCCGGTAAAAAAACTTGTGCTTGTAAATTCTGAGGGCAAAGAAATTTCTGTAAAAGCGGAGATTGCCTCGACTTTTAAAGAGCGGCAGAACGGATTTATGTTCAGACAAAAAATTCCGGACGGCACGGGGATGCTTTTTATTTTTGAGGAAGAACAGGTGCTTGATTTTTGGATGAAGAATACGCCACATCCGCTCTCAATTGCTTATATTGATAAAAACGGACGAATCCGCGATATTCTCGACATGACTCCGTACAGCCTGGAAAACGTAACGAGCAGTACAAAAGTGCTTTACGCGCTCGAAGTTCCACAGGGCTGGTACGGCAAAGTTAATGTCAAAGTTGGAGACAGATTGAAATTAGACTTTTAAAATTAGCAATGAGGAATTAAAATTCTTGTGCATTGCTAATTCCTAGCATTCTAATTTTGTCAGCTCCATTGCGGCGATTTTGTCATCCGGGTCTATTTCCAGAACTGTCTGGAAGTATCCGGCTGCCATGCCAGGATTTCCCTCTTTGAGTGCAAGATATCCCAGATTTGAAATGATTTTTGTGTTTTCGCTGTCTTTAACAAGGGCTTTTTCGAGAAGTTTTTTTGCACCTTTGAGGTCACCCTTTTCGAGAAGACAGATTGAAAGCTCATTGTATGTGTCGCTTGTGTCGCCGCCATCGAGGGTAAGAGCCTTTTCAAAAGCCATTTTTGCCTCGTCGTAGCGGGCAAGTTTTCTTAAGCCCCAGCCGAGCATGAACCATGCGTTCCAAACACTTGGATTTTTTTCGATGAATTTACGGATTTCTTCGAGCCCTTTCTCTTCTTCACCACGGTTTATCAGATCGTAGGCTGCCTTGAAGTGATCATCGTCCATGTTGCGGTTGGCGATATTGTTCAGGATTTCCTGAGCGCGGTTTTTTTTGTAGATTCCATTTTCACCCAGATCTTCGTCTTTTGCGTCACAGGTGAGGGCAAGGTATGTTTCAAAAACATCTTTTGCTTCTCTATAATTATGTTTTTTAAGATAATAGAATCCGGCGTTGAAGAATGCGTCTGGCAGCGCTGGTTCGGCTTCAAGTGCTTCGCGGTAGTAATTGAGTGCGTCTTCGTCGTAGGCATCGGCATCATCGTGCAGGCCTGAGCGGCGGTAAGAATCTGCCCGCTGGTCGAAAAATAATGCCATATTAAGGATGATTGTCATGTCTTCTGGATCATAGCCATGAAGTGCACGGAAAATCTCTTCGGCAAGTTCATAATCCTCGTTTTTGGCTTTGAGAATTGCTGCTTCGCCTAGTTCTTTTTTGAGGTTTGGGCGGGCATGCTTTAAAATTGAGCGGTAATAGAGAATGTGCTCGTTTTTGGGATCATAAGCCATGATTGAAAGAAGGCCCGCGAGAATCTGCTCTTCGGTAAGCTCCTTCATATTGAAAGTGCCGGGTGCATCTTCGTCTTTCTTTTGTACTGGAAGCGGAATTGTTGTGTCGAGATGAAAAGCCTTGTCCGAAAGACTGAAACCTTCTGGAATGTCGATAAAATAAACAGAGTCCAAAGGAGAAACTGGATTCATAAAAAACTCCTGAAAAATACTTGTATGTAAAATTATATCGGGATATATAAAATATTGTCTGAAAAAATAAGAAGCACTGACTAACGGTTGAATCTATTAGTCGGTGCTCCTTTTTGTGTATTATGCCTGAGGTGCGGCTTGTGGTGCTTCTGCATTTGCCGGGGCTGGACTTACTGCCTGTTCTTGGGCAGGTGCTTGTGATGCTGCGGCCTGTGCTGGAGCTGCTTGTGGAGCAGGCTGGGCTGCGTTCTGTGCCTGTGCAGGAGCTTGCTGGTGAGCTGCCGGTTGAACAACGCCTGTCTGTTGTGCCAGAGCCGAGACTGCAGCCCTTGCGACACTCTGTGCAGAAGGAGCCGGTTGAGCCTGAGTTGTTTGGGCTTCTTGTGCTGCCTTTTGCTGTGCAATTTGTTCTGATGCAGAAAGCTGAACTTTTCGAACTGCCGTTAAATATGTGTTGAGGTGCATTTTGAAAGACAGAGGAAGTGAGCTTTCGTCAAATTTGAGGCTCGCGATACAAATGTCTTTGCGCCCCTGAATCAAATCTGCCGCAACAATAGTGCCCCGGATTGATATGATTTCGCTTGGTTCGTTGAATTCAAGACGAAGAATTGCTTCTTTGCCTGAAAGATACTGTGAGAGACCAATAAGAATGACTCTTGCGCCTGAGAAAGAAATATCCCGGACTACACAATGTCTCGGAACGCTCTGAACGATTACGTTGCATTCTTCTTTTGCCAGATTGAGCTTGCGTTTGCTGTCTTCGGTAATTGGAATTCGCTCTTCGCGACGACGTACTGCATTTGCATTCGCCTCAAGCAATCTGCCGCAAATTTCGATTAAATCATCTGGCGGACGTGCAGCAAACTGAAGCGTCACGATTACCAAATCCTTTGAATTCATGTAAGGGCGGATTTCGGCAACTCGTGAAGAAACAAGAAATGTTATGATTCCATCGCCTTCCTGTTCGTTGAAACAAAAACGCAGGTTGGCCGTTGGATTGTTTTTTGCAGCGAGAGCCTGGAATGCGCCACCTTTTGTGCCGACAATAATTTTTGCGTGTTGAAATGATGTAGAGTTAATGATACAAGGCCACTGGCCACCATTGCACTTTACATAGACCTGACGTGGGTCGAGCCCAAGCGCACGAATTATGTCCTTTGTAAATGTGATTTCGGTGTCACGGTATTGATCGTAATATTTTGTAAGCTGTTGGCTTGTCGCAATTCCCATATCCTTAATAATATCTTATAAAACCGTTATCGTCAATAAAATCATTTAAGGCCGTTTTTATCATTTATTTGAGAAACCGATGAAAACCGCGTTCTTCCTGTTGTTTGGGTATGAGAGACAGTTTTTGCCGTTTATGAAGAGTGTCGTTGAACCGCCGCCGTCAAGCTGAATTGCATCGCTTGCACCGAGAGCAAGCATTATGTCGGCACATTTTTGATATGAAAGCCCTGTACTTTCTGAACGTTTTTCTCCTTCTACTGTAAGAAGATAAAGCGTCTGGCCGTTTTGAGAGAGACCGACTGCAGTGCGAGAATCGTCTTTTTGGACAGGAAAAGATTCTTTTTGAAAATCTTTAAGGATCGTAAAAAAACCTGCGAAAGCAAAATCATATTCAGTGAAATTTGCGGATTCCTGTTTTTTTAATATTTCCCCGACAAAGCCGTCCTTTGTTTTTTTGAAACAAATTGCGCTGTATTTTCGTACGGGCGGGGAGAGAATTTCTTTGTTTACTATATGAATGCCGACAATTTTTCGTGGAGAAGTGAGTAACGAGAGCTTGCTGCTTTTGAATTTTCCTTTGTATGGAGAGGCGTTTATGGAGATTATTGAGTTTGTCTTCTCTGAAAAGTCTTTTGCAGTCAAGCCGGTGAAAAAATCAGTCGTTTTGCCATTTTTTTGAGAGAACTCATTTTTTGAAGTTGGAAAAGTGAGTATTGATAAGTTTTTGTCGCTTAAATCGATTTTTATGCAGTGATAGCGGAGCGGAATATCTTTGTTCTCATAAAGAAAATATTCGGCCCAGTCCGCATTCTCAACTTTCTGCCATTTGAAGCGTGATTCACCTGGAATTTCTTGTTCTGAAGGATGCTCTGTTTTTTGATGTTGCTCAACATCCTGCGCCTGCTTAGAAAAATTTTGATTTGTGGCGCACGAGAAAAGTGTTAGAAGAATTAAAAATAAAAAACCCTCAGTTAAAACTGAAGGTTTTCTGAACTTAGTAAGCTGAACGTGAATCATGTGATTTACGAGTCTTCTTCATCATTTTGCGCTGAAGAGTCTTGTTCTTGCGGTTCAGGATTGTAGATGGTTTTTCGTAGTACTCACGTTTTTTGTACTCGCGGATGATACCTTCTTTTTCAACCATTCTCTTGAAGCGTTTGATTGCTTTCTCAAGGTTCTCTGTATCTTCAACCAAGATTGTTGCCATGTGTGTTCACCTCCTGACCCCGGAAGAATCCGTAAGTTCCGCAAATTTATCAAAAAAACTTAAAAAAATCAAGCGTTTGGAGCTGTTGTTTCTGAAATTTTTTCGTGCTTATGCAAATCTTTTTCTTGTTTTTCTCGGTTCATGTCCATTACAAAACTTATGAAGTAATCTTCGAGCGTTTTGTGAGGGCCGGGCAAATCAAGTCGTTTTCGTGCGCGGGCATTATCCCTGCGGAGCGAATATTGCTGGAAGAAATCACGGTAATCTTCGCTTACATCTGTTTTGACATCTGTGCCGAGGAATGAAGATACTTCGTCACGGCCAATTGCTGCGATTCCTCGTTCACGCAAAAGACTTTTGAGCTTTGTGATTTGCTCGTAAGAAATACCGAACAAAAATTCTTCCATAGCCTGATTGACCCCCGGCTCACCAAGTTTTGTTTTGATGAACTGAGACCATTGCTCATCGAGCTGGAAAGAAATCATGATAAGTTCGCTTGTGCCCATCATTGTGCCGAATGCCGGAGCAAGGCGTGTGCGGGCCTGCCAGACTGACTGCAAGACCGGTGAAATATCTGAAATATTTTGGTCGGCACGGTGTTCCCAAAGAAGGAGGAGCGCAAGTGCGAGCTGACGGCGTGTTTCCATGGTGAGGCTTGTGTCACGGATAAGGCTGAGGTAAACATCCTCGGCGAGAAGAAGGAACATCATAGAAATTGTTTCGTCAAGAAGCTGTTTGATAAATTTGGGATCAAGCTCTGCTGCCCGCGCAATTTTTACGAGGGAAGAGAATGTGTGAAGTTTTGCGACAAGAAAGCCCTTGCCCAAAGTTGCCTTTGAGGGGAGCTGAAGAGTTGTATCGCCTTCGCGGTTTGAATTTACAAGTGAATCAATCAAAGAACTTGGCGTGCGTGTGCCACCAGTGAGATCTGCTCGTTCCAATAGCGAAGGAAAGTTTGCGATTGCGATTGCAAGCTTTTTGAGATCGTCGATTCGCTTGTTAAGCGGAATGAGCTGATTTACGTGCTCGCCCGTGAGACTGTCGCGGAGAGTATGAACCAACTGGCTTTGATATTCTGTGAATACAACAATACCAGTGTCAATTTCTTGCTGAGGCTGATCGTTCTGATCGAAAAACTCATTTATATCAACGCTGGTGAAGTTCAAATTTGTTTCATTCATGATATTACCGTAATAATCAAAATCTGGAATCTTAGTACATTTCAGACATTTTATTATAGCATACTTTTATCTAAATTCAATATTCTTTCATGCCGATTGTTAGAATATGAAGAAAAGTATCCTTTTGTTTATTATGATGACTTTTTCTCTTGAAATAAGTTTTGCGGCGGAAGATATTCTTATCCATGCTGAGGACTTGCGTCTGACTTATGATGCCGGTGCGAATTTTGATTCCGCAAAGGGATATCATCTTTACATACGAAAAAAATCCAGAATTGAGTCCGTTATGCTCGTTGAGACTACTAAAGACCCTGAGGGAAAACAGGACAGCTACGCATATCGTGCTCTTGAATATAATTCTATAAATGGTGACGAAATACGCTATCTCAACGGAAAAGTTCTTGATTCAGAAGGTGCAAAATATCCGCTTATGGACTCGACTCCTGAGCCGGATTCTGTTTTTGGCGAGGCATTTCATATCTTCATTCCGTCTGAAATTGCGTTCGGCTATCCATGGACTCGAAACGGTGTGCTAAAAATTGGCCGCGGAACATTCATCAACATCCGCTCTTTTGAAAAAAAATATGGCGATTATACCGGCGATTATGCTGACAATCCGTTTATGTTCGATTTGGGAAAAACTGTTGCAAAAAAAAAGCCTCTTCCACCTCCAGAACCGGAAGTAGTTCCTGAAGAGCCAGAAATCGAAGAACCTCCAGTAAAAGAGACTGAACCGGAACCAGAGCCTGAGCCTGAGCAAATCCCGGAAGAGCCGGAAGTTATCGTGCTTACGGATGACTATAATCCTGATGCGGCGGAAAGTTTTAAGAATATTGCGGCTTTCGGTGGCGGAGAAATGGTTTATTCAAAAGGTCCTGATTCGCTCCCGGACGATATTATGGCTTCGATTGACAGAATCAAAAACAAGGATGAAGCAGACGTCATTTTTGCGATTGATACGACAGGCAGCATGAAGGACGATGTTGAAAAATTACGAAAAGTTTGGGTGCCACAGCTGATTGAAAAAGTTAAGGAATTTAAGAGCTTAAGGCTTGGACTTTTGCTTTATCGTGATTACGGAGATACTTACAAGTGGATGGATTTGCCAGTCAAAAAATTTGAATTCACAGAAAACGTACAGAATTTCAAAAAGAATTTAAATGGCTTCTATATACATGGTACTGAAGGCGGTGATATTCCGGAGGCTGTTTACGAAGCCCTTTTTGCTTCAATGGAATATTATAGCTGGCGTAATGATGCGGAACGAAAAATTATTCTGATTGGTGATGCAGAGCCGCACCCGACACCGAGAGGCAGCGGAAAGTATTCCAAAGATTTGGTCGCGCGCCTTGCCGAGCAGAAAGGCGTTATGATTGACGCGATAATCGTGCCCGACAATAAGAGCGACCGTGGCCGATAATTCAAGAGTGAGGGGGAAAGCCTTCCCCCTGCGTCACACTTTGTTGTGCCGCACCCCCATCTCCTAAGGGGGACCCCCTTAAAATCCCCTATTGCTTCTTCGCTTTGATTTTTTCCATTTCGAGCTCGGAAAGTTTTCGGTATGAGCCTGGAAGTGTGCCTGGCTGTGCTGCGGCGTAGAGGTCGATTAAATCCTGGAAAACGGCTTCTGCTTTATCGTATTTTTTTTGTTTCATGAAAAGATGTCCGATTTCGTATGTGGCTTCGACATAAACAGCCGGCTCGCCCGCAAATCTTTCTGTGACGGCATTATAATATCGAAGCGATGCCTTGTATCTTCCGTTTTCAAATTCTGTCTGACCCTTTTGAATCAGCTCCTGTGCTGTTAAATCTTCTGGAATTTCCTTTGGTGTCGATGAGCAAGAGGCAAATAATGCCGGGAGTGCAATCGCAATAAAAATTTTTTTGATAGACGTGAGTTTCATAACGTTAATATAACAAATCAAATGAAAAAAGGAAACAGGGAAAAATAGGGTAGGGAGCGACCCGCCTGCGGGGCAAAACTCACGAGGTGAGTTTTGAGCGAGTCTCGGTGAAGGCTGTCCTGAACCGTTCCCAGGAGAAGGGGTAGCGGAAAACAGCGAAGCTGGTTGTAGCGAGGGGAAGGCTTTCCCCCTTTGAATGTTCCTATAAATAGTATCATTGAATATCTCTGTATTTTTTGGTAAACTCACTTCATCACTTTTTTGGGAGATTAAAAATGTCTACACCATTGGAAAACTATCTTTCGTCTTGCGGTAATAAGCCTACTGCCGCAATGTGTGCTTATGTTGCGAATTTGCAGCAGGTTGCTTCGGTCAATCCAAAAATTGCAGCTTCTGTTGTGAATGAGATTGCAAATCAGCGAAGCCACCTCAAATTGATTGCTTCTGAAAACTATTGTTCTCTCGCTGTTCAGTCTGCTATGGGCAACTTGCTCACTGATAAATATGCCGAGGGTTATCCAGAGCATCGCTACTACGGCGGTTGTGTGAATGTTGATGCTGTTGAAATGGAAGCTGCTCACGAGGCGGAGGAGCTTTTCGGGGCTGATTATGCTTATGTTCAGCCTCATTCTGGTGCAGACACAAACCTGGTTGCATATTGGGCAATTCTTTCTGCAAAGGTTGAGACTCCTACTCTCGAAGAACTTGGTGTAAAATCTTTGAACGATTTGACAGCTGAGCAGTTTGCCGAGCTTCGAAAACGATTCGGAAATCAGAAATTGATGGGCCTGGATTATTCTTGCGGCGGCCACCTTACTCACGGCTACAAAATGAATGTCTCTGCCCGCATGTTCGAGAGCCATCCTTATGGTGTTGACGAAAAGACTGGTCTTTTGGACTACGATGCAATCGAAAAGCAGGCAATGGAAGTTAAGCCGCTCATCCTGCTCACTGGTTACTCAGCTTACCCTCGCAAAATCAACTTCAAGCGATTCCGTGAGATTGCGGACAAATGCGGAGCTGTTCTCATGGTAGATATGGCTCACTTCGCAGGTTTGGTTGCCGGTAAAGTCTTCACCGGTGATTACGATCCTGTAAAATGGGCTGACATCGTAACCACAACAACTCACAAGACTTTGCGTGGCCCTCGCGGTGCTATGATTCTCTGCAAAAAAGAATTCGCTGACTACGTAAACAAAGGCTGCCCAATGGTTTTGGGCGGACCTCTCCCGCATGTAATGGCTGCAAAAGCTATCGCATTTAAGGAAGCAAATACTCCTGCTTATCAGGAATATGCCGCAAAAGTTGTTAAGAATGCACAGGCTTTGGCAAAAGCTTTGCAGGATCTTGGCGTTCGCTTGCAGACCGACGGCACTGACAACCACCTCATGCTCGCAGACGTTACTTCTTACGGCTTGACTGGAAAGCAGGCTGAGGCAGCTATGTTTGAGTGCGGTGTTACAGTAAACGCAAACGCTCTTCCTTATGACAAAAACGGCGCATGGTGGACATCTGGTTTGCGCTTGGGAACTCCGGCTCTCACAACGCTTGGTATGGGTGAATCAGAGATGAAGGAAGTTGCTTCAATCATCGATCAGGTTCTCAAAGGAACAAAACCAGGCCTCACAAAAGAAGGAAAACCAGCAAAAGGCAAAATCGACCTCGACCCGGCAGTAAAAGAAGCCGCATCAAAACGAGTCCAGGCCCTCTTGAGCAAGTTCGTTTTGTATCCTGAGTTGGATTTGGACTTCTTGAAGAAGGAATTTGTGAAATAAATTCCTCACAGAGCTTTGGAGTACACAGAGTTTTATTCTGTGTGTGAAAAGTTAACACCGCAGTCATGTTGCTTTTTTAGGGCGATATGGTTGTGGTGTTTTTTTGGGGAAAGTGCCATGCTGAAAAACTGGAGAATACGGCAAAAATGGCGCGAGGAAGTAAAACGGCTTACGAAAACACTCTGTTTGTGCTGCCGCGTGAGCGGCAATTTTATATAGTTACAAGCACAAACAGCGTGTAGCAAACTAGTTTGCGGTTTCGATAAGCCGTTTTTACGACTGGAAGCCATTTTTTATGTTGGACAGATATTTTATTTCAGCATGGACTTGCTTATCTGATATTTACTTCCGCAACAGTGGCAGATTACTTCCAGCGGGTCTGGATCATTTGCGATGATGTCCTCAAGCTCAGCTTTTGGCAAATGCCTGATGTGCTCGGCGAAAGTCTCTTCGCTGCACGGACAGTCAAAAATTACGTCACGGTTCAAGACTGCTGTTGGATTGAACTCGCGGAAAAGTCCGTAAATCACGTCTTCCATGTCACCGCCGTCTGCGAACCATTTTCCGATTGAAGGCATTGCCTTGAAAGCATTTTCTGCACGGCGGATCAAATCTTCTTCACTTTCTTTTTTGTCCTCGGCACCTGAGTTTTCGGTCTGCGCGCTGATTCTGCTCTTTCCGCCGGCCCCCGGCACGTGCTGCAAAAACATTCCTCCGGCTCCGATAACGCGGCCTTCCTTGTCAAACTGAATGCTCGTGTTGAAAGCTGTGTGAATCTGCTCGCTTTGCAAGAAGTACCATGCCAGATCTTTTGCGATATTTTTGTACATGATTTCGACCGTGCCGACTTGCGGGGCTTTCATTCCTTCGCCGATTCGTGAAATTGTGAGCGTTCCCTCGCCAAAAAACGGACTCAAATCCCAGTTTTCGAGCGGTTTTTCGATTGGAATTCTGTCCTGGAGCAAAAATCCGCGTACATAACCTGTTGAATCTGCCTCAACCGAAAATCCTGCCGCAGGACCGTTCGTGTCGTAGCGGAAAGTGAGGTGCTCGCGGCCTTTCATCGTTGGAATCAGCATGGCGGCGCAGAGCATGGCCTGCCCCAGAATCATCGTTTCAAGGATTCCAAGATTGTGCTGGACGCGCATCTGGTTTACGAGACGGGTTCCGTTGAAAAATGCACCGCGGAAAGATCCTTCAGCCATGATGAACATTGTCATCTCATCTTTATGAATCTTGCCCAAATGTTCGAGCAAGTCTTTGTCTTTTATTTCCTGCTTAATCATAAGTCCATTATATTGAAAAATATTCTTCGTGCATATTCTTTTGATTCATGCTATAATCTATTCATTCTAATTTTTTGAGGATTATATGAGACTTTACGTAGGCAATCTTAGCTACACCACAACCGAGGACACACTCCGCGAGGCATTTTCAAACTATGGAGATGTAATTTCAGTTACAGTCATGAAGGACAAATTCACTGAGCAGTCAAAAGGCTTTGGTTTTATTGAAATGGGCACGGAGATAATGGGAGAGCGTGCAATCGGCGGCATGAACGGAAAAGATCTTGACGGACGAAGAATTCGTGTTAGCGAAGCTGTTGAAAAGCCAAAGCGTGATGGTGGTGCAAGAAAATTCTTTAATAATGATGATGAGAGGCCTCGCCGTAACTTTGGCGAAAGAAGAGATAGAGGCGAACGCAGCGAGAGATTCGGTGATCGTGACAGAAGACCTTTCCGTGGTGACCGGGAGCGAAAGCCTTATCGTGATTCTCGTGACGAGCGAAAATCATATGCTGACGAATACTAATTATTATTCAGTTTTCTGCCGATAAAAAAGAGATAAGTCATAATTTTTTAAAAGTTAGGGGGCTTTATGTATAAGACTCAAAGGCGTATTGCGCTGATTGTCATAAACCTTGTTGCGGTTGCAGCATTCATTTTTGTGGCTATAAATCTTGCGCCGCAAACAAAGTTAACTGATTATCGAACATATTCAAACATATTCCCTATTGCTGTTACGGCTGTTCTTTTTGTTGTCATGCTTTTTACAAGTATCACGATTTTTGAGAATGCGCGGGTTCGAATTGAGCGTCGCTCCATGGAGACAGGCGCAACGGCTTATTTTACGAAATTTATCGAACGATTGAGGTTTTGTTATTCTCTCGAAGATTTTTATTCTGCGGTTACTGACATTCTTGAAGTCGAAGCTGACTGTTCGGTTCTCTACATCGACCGAAATGCAAATTATATTCTATATAATAGCCCGAATAAAATTACAAATGATCCGAATGTTCTTACAAAACTTGAGCAGAACTATAGCGTAAGCTGGCATGATCCGATTAACTTTATCGGTGAAAATCTTGGCCTTGTTACAAGTCGCAAAAAGGCACGTGGATTCTTCTTTGCGAGTGATGGCGAGCATCTTTATATTTTCAACCGATACACATATCTTTTTGATACCGAGATTTACGAAAAACTCTACGAGGAATTCGTTCGATTCCAGAACCGTTCGCGAATCATTTCCAGCCTTGCTGAAATTTCTGAGCTTACAACGGAATGGCAGCAGCTTGCGGACGCACAGGTTTCCTTCCTTCCAAAGAAAATGCCTGAGATAAAAAACCTTAAGCTCGGCGCATATTTCCGTCCATTGATTAACGTTTCTGGTGACTATTATTCGGTTCTCCCGATTGACGAGAACAAAACCCTGCTCATGCTTGGTGACGTTTCTGGTAAAGGTCTGGCGGCGGCTCTTGTCATGGGCTTGGTAATGAACACCGTTAAAATCAAGGAAAACAAAGAAGATTTGGTCGGCATGATTATCTCAGTTGATGCGGCTATCAAAGGTATGCATCTTCAGGATAAGTACACGGTTCTTTTCATCGGAATTGTCGATACGGAAAAGATGAAAATTACTTACGTGAATGCTTCAATGTCTGACCCTATTATTGTAACCCGTTCTCCTGAAGGTTATCGAATCAAATCGCTTTCCTCAAACTGTTCTGTCGTAGGAATTATTCCGATTGAGCCGGGCGATGTTCAGGTTTCTGAGCAAAGGCTTTTCTCCGGGGACCTTATTATGATGGCTTCGGACGGTGTTTCAGAGGTTATGAACGAAGACAAGGTTGAGCTTGGTGATACTGAGCTTTTCACAAATACAATCAAAGCCAGCGCATCTAAAGATCCTCAGGAATTTGTAGCTGACATCGTAAATCTTGTATTGGATTATAACGCCGACACAAGGCTTCATGATGACTTGACGATGCTTGTTGCAAAGGTACAGAGGTAGGTGATTTTATGATATTTGCGTTGATTAATTTTGCTCTTGCCATGTTCATGACTTGGCTTGCTATCTTCCTTGATTCAAAAACTGGAAACGAAGGTAAAAACCCGGTCATTTCTTTGAATGTATTTCTGGCTCTTGCCTGTGGTGCGATGGGGCTCACTATTTTTGCCGCTCATGGTGCTCCGACCAGGCTTGTAGTCTTCTTTGCTGAATTGACTTTGTTCTTGTTCGGCTTATATTCTTTGTATTTTTCTGTATACTGTGTTTTCTATCCGACAACCGAAAAAAAGTTCCTTGCTCAGATTCTTTCGATCGGCGGTGCAATTTGGTGCGCATGGGCAGTATTCTTTCATGTCACGAATGTTACTGTTACAAACTTCGTTGGCGTTCGTGTGGATTCTGTTTCATTGTTCAAAGGTAATCTTGCGGTTTTGTTCCCATATAACTGGTTTACATTTTATTGCATGATAATCGTCTTTGTCATGCCTTTCTTCTCTATGCTCATTTTGCTTTTGCGTTCAGAGAACCGAGAGGGCAGGCTTGATCATCAGAAGTCTATCATGAATGCGCTTTCATTGATCACTGCATGGATAATGTTCGGTTTGGTCTTCAGGGCAACAAAACGTGTTCCAATGTTCTCAGCTTTGATTCTCGTTCCTTATGTTCTTGCTCAGTGGATTTTGGTTCGTTCAACCCTTGTAGACTTCCTGTATGATTTCCTTTCGATAGTTGGTTTTGGTGCAAAAGCTGTTTTGTGCTATATTTTCCCAGCTTTGGTTTCTGGTATCGGTTTTGCTTTCTTCTGGTCACGCACTTCATCGCACGGAGTTTTGTTCTACTTCTATCTTCTTGCGTTGATGACAGGTCTTATCGCGGCTTCTTACCAGCTCATGAAATTCTTTAACAGGCGTTCCGGATTCCGTTCTATGCAGTATGCGACCCTGTTCGAGGAAGATCTTTCAAAGTTCGACTTCTCTGATGACCCGGAAAATATCGTCCGAAACATGCAGCAAATTTTCACCAAGAACATCGGTATGTCTTTTATGCGTATTCTTGTTGATAACGGTTCCGAAGAAATTCAGTCCGTATATGATTTGCAAGGTGAAAAACGACTCACAATTTCCACAAAAGGAAAAATGTTCGATACTTTGCTCAATCAGAACAGGCGCGTAATTTTCAAAAGTTCGCTTGAAAACGGATTGTTCTATTCTGATGCGCGTGATGATGTCTTGAAATTCTTCAAGGATACAGAATCAGAAGCGTTTATCATCTTGAATGAAGGCCGACATATTCTTGCGGTAATCATTCTTGGACAGAAGGCCGGTGGAAACGTCTATAACAACTACGATCTTGCCGTTTTCCAAAAGCTTTATTCATACTTCTTCGTATTTGGTTATTACATGAAGAATATTGGTAACGAGTCCATTGTCGGTACCGTCAACCGAGAAATCCGAATGTCTGAGCAGATTATTGAATCTATTCAGGGAAACATGGATCCAATCAAGAATAAACGTTATGATTCAGCCACAATGATGGTTCATGCTCACAATATTGGTGGTGAGTTCATCGACCTTATTAAACTTTCCGAAGACCGTCACATTTTTGTAATGGGCGATCTTTCTGGTAAAGGTATTGCTGCCTCAATGAGCATGGTTATCGTTAAGTCTGTAATCCGAACATTCTTGCAGGAAACAAAGGACTTCAAGCTTCTGGTCGAAAAGGTCAATCATTTTATCCGATTCAACCTTCCGCGCGGAACATTCTTTGAAGGTGTATTTGCCCTCATCGATTTCAAAGACGATACGGTCTATTACATCAACTGTGCGGTTCCTGCATTCTTCTTGTACAACCGAGCGTATAACAACGTCATGGAAATTCAGGGTGAAGGTCACGTTTTGGGCTTTGTAAAGGATATTTCTCCGTATATCAAAGTCAAAAAGGTCAAGCTTAATCCTGGCGATATTCTTGTTGCTTGTACTGACGGTTTGCTTGACTCAAAATCACTTCGAGGTGAGGCATTCGGAAAAGACCGTCTGCAAAAAACAATTATCGAAAATACTGGTTTGTCAGCTCAAACGATGATTTCGACTTCTTACAATACCTTGCTTGAATTCTTGTCAAAAGAGCTTGATGATGACGTCAGCGTCTTCATTTTGAAAATGACAAAATAAAAGAAAAGGAGAATTAAATGGAACAGCTTTCAATTGCTGAAAAAGAGGGTGCAAACTACATCCTTTACGAAGTTTCTGGCGTAATGAATACATATACAATCACTGAGCTTTCCGAAAAACTCGATGAAACCATCAAAAAGTCAAATGTCGTAATTGACCTGGAACGTGTTGAATCGATTGATTCCGTTGGCGTTGGTCTTATGATGGCTACATTTAACGATGGTGAAGATAACGGACACAAATTTTATATGATGAATCCGTCTCCTGCAGCACGTATTGCGCTCGAAGAAACAGGATTTTACGATGTATTTGCAATTATCCATGCTGTAACGGAAGTACAATAACCTTGAAAAAATTTATATTTGTTTTACTCGTTTCTGTTTGCTGCTTTTGTTCCTGCAAGGAAAAAGTCGTGCTTGCAGAGACTGCACCAATACAGCCAAAAACTACTGAGACAATACAGTCTGAAAACCCTGAAGTCGAGAAACTTCGCCGTGTTTTTGCGAAAATGACCGAACGATGCAAGAACGCAATTCCAAACGGCAACCCGGAAGAATTTCTGGCTGATTTGCACAAAGTTCTCGCAGAAGAAAAATCCCGCCATCGTGAAGACGATGTTGATTTGCTTTATCTTATCGACAAAAAGCACAATATCGGTTCTGACTATGTTCCGCAGGACTTAAAACCTGTGAAAGGTACAGGTTTGTGGAATGTGAACCGGAACGATCTTTCACTTCGGCCTGAAAGCTATGCGGCCTTGGAAGAACTTTCTCAGGCTGCGCTTTCTGACGGAATTAAGCTTTTGGTCTCATCAACTTACCGCTCATATAAATATCAGAAAGGACTTTTCAATCGATATGTAAAACAAGATGGCCTTGCCGAAGCGGAGCGGTATTCTGCCCGCCCAGGAACAAGCCAGCATCAGCTAGGCACGGCGGTCGACTTTGGTTCAATCACCGAGGATTGGGGTGACACAAAAATGGGCAAATGGGTTTATACTCATGCCGCAGATTACGGCTGGAGCCTTTCGTTCCCTCGTGATTACGAGGATGTTACAGGTTATATGTGGGAATGCTGGCACTTCCGATATATTGGCAAAGAAGCCTGCAAATTTCAAAAGAAATGGTTCAGCGATGTCCAGCAATTCATGCTTGAATTTATTGATGAATGGAAAAAAAGCGACTAGATCGACTGTTGAGGTTTACAATTCATTGGCTGTATCAAAAAAAAACGGCTCCCAGTCGTGATAACGGCTTATCGAAAACGCAGGCTAGCCTGCTACACGCGTTTTGTGCCTGTAACTATTTACGTTTGCCGCTCACGCGGCAGCACAAAACGAGTGTTTTCGTAAGCCGTTTCACTTCTTCGCGCCGTTTTTTTTTTGCAATATTTGAAAAATTGCAAATCTCGACATTTGTCTTAGCTGTTGTGTTCCATCTCTCTATTTTTACATAGTTTCTTTCTTTGGTTTTCTGCCACAGCATTTTGCTTCGGTGCAGAAGCCTGTTACATCGCATTTCGGAACGAAAAGATTTTCACAGATCCACTTCCATTCTTCGGAATACTCGCTGAGTTCTTTTTTGAGTTCATTTGCTAGTGTACGGATTTCAATATAAGCCCTTGTGCAAAGACGCTGGTTCATGAGATTTATCATGTTGCGGAGATTCCGCTTGTCTACGATTTTGGTCATCATGCCAAGAGGAAGAATATTCGCCGCATCTTCCTTTGAAACACCCTTTTCCAAAAGTTCACCGTATTTTGTACGGATAAAATCCATGCATTCTTTGTAAGCGGCTTCGGCTTCTGGCGATTTTTTTGCTGTTTGCGGAAGATAATACTCAAATTTCTCGCAGTTTACATAACGTGTGCTTTCCTGAAGACGAGTGGGACCTCCGCCGATGTGTGTGTAATATTCGCGGATTGCGCGGGCAGAGTAGCCGGAAATGCAGAGCTCGATGTCTACATATTCGAGAACACGCCCATGACCGCTTGTAATACAGTCTTTGGCTCGCTTGATGTTCTTTTCTGCATTGTCAATCGGACTGTTCCAGCAGACGCCGGCCATTTTTCCAATTTTTTGAAGAGGATATTTGTCTGTTGTATCGAATATTTGAATCAATTTAGTTTCCTGTTTTTAATCCACAGATTAACACAGATTTGCACAGATTATATATCTTCCGTATTTTACAGTCGATTTTTTATCAAAAAACTTTAATCTGTGAAAATCCTTTTAATCTGTGGATAATAAATTTATTTCTTTGCTTCCGGGAGATTTACGATTGCGCCGCTTGCTGTGAGCGGAACATATTCTGGAACCTGGCGGCCATCCCATTTTTTTGCCTTTTCAAGCTCGATTTCAAGCTCCTTAAGTTTGATTTCGACCTGATAGTTCTGCGCAACCTTTGAGTTGTAATAGGCGAGGGCGTCTGCTTCGACACGTTTCGCTTCTGCAGCCTTTTGAGCTTTTATAAGCTCGCCTTCTGCAGTCTGCTCTGCTGCCTTTTTCTGAGCTTCGGCTTCGGCAACCTGCTTTTGTGCATTTGTTTCGGCCAGTTTTAAATCTTGTTCTGCCTGACGAACCTGCTGCGTGCGGTTCATTGTTTCCTTGATGTTTTTGTCAAAGTCTTCGCTCCAGTCCCAGTTTGAGATTGTGAGTTGTGTTACTTCAATTGGATACTCAGCAAGTTTTGCATTTAAGGCATTTGTGACATCAGTAGTGATTTTATCCTGATTTTCAACCAGTTCGTAGATTGAATATTTACCGACTGATTCCTTTACGCTTGCAACGAGACTTCGTGTGATTGCGTTTTCAAGGATGGATTCGTTGTATTTTTTGACAGCATCCATGATTTTGGCTCCGTCGTAGCGATAGAAAACCGTGACCTGAGAGCCGACTGTCTGCATGTCCTTTGTGATTGCTCCGTCTTTGCCAACCGAGAAAGTGACATTCATTCCTTTTGGAACGATGGAGTATTTTTTGATGTTGCTGACAAAAGGCGGATGAAAATGCATTCCCGGTTCAAGAACATCACCTGTGACCTCGCCAAGCATAACTTGAACGCCTCGTTCATTTGGAGCAACGACTGCTACTGATTCATAAGCTGTGACAGCGATAACTGCAAGCACAATGAGAGTGACTAGAGATTTTGTTGCCATTTTTTTCATATTTAACTCCGAAAATGTGATGATATAAATATAATGAAGAATGGGAGAATTTGGAAGAAAAAAGTTGCGAGTGTTTTAGCGAGATTTCGTTCAAAGCAATGATTTGAGCGGTGAAGGAGAAATATCGGGGCGTTACGGGGTGTCCCCGTAGAAGGGGTAGGCGGAAATGACAAAGGCATTGGAGCCTAGGGGGAGACTTCCCCCTTCTTTTGTGGTAGAATTATTTTATGTATCACTTCATCGTAAATATTCACGGCGGCAGCGGCAAGGCTTTTCTCAAATGGAATAAAATACGTGCTTTTTTAAAGACCAAAAAGGTTGAATTTAAGGTACATGTTCCTCAGCGGGTTGGACATGCCATGCAAATTGCAAAAGAAGTTTCGGCCCTGTCAGAAGATGACATCAAAATAGTCGTAGTGGGTGGTGACGGAACGATTAACGAGGTTTTGAACGGAATTACGGATTTTTCACGAGTAAAGCTCGGTGTGATTCCGACAGGCTCAGGAAATGACTTCGCGCGTGGGGTAAAGCTTCCCCGGCACAATCAAAAAAAAGCCCTTGACATTATATTGAAGTCAAAAGGTGACAAAAAAATCGATTTGGGGCGAAGCACTGTGCTTTCAACCGGCGATTCCCGGATTTTTGGAATCAGTTCTGGTTTTGGCTTGGATGCAATCGTTGGAACAGGTCTCAACGAAGCAAAAATCAAGAAGATTTTGAACTGGATGCATCTTGGTGCTTTGGGGTACGCGGTTCTTACGGTGCAAACTCTTTTTACGATGAAAACATATTCTGTTTCGCTCAAATTTGATGATAATGAGCCGATGTCTTTTAACAAACTGATTTTTCTGGCGGCAATGAATTTTAAGGCAGAGGGTGGTGGAGTTCCTATGAGTCCAAAAGCAAAAGGCGATGACGGCGAGCTTTCAATTTGCCTGGCTGCGGGCGTGCCCAAGATTCTTACATTTTTTAAGTTCCCGTTTTTGTGTCTTGGATTACATTCTCATTCAAAAGGATTTTATTTGCGCAACTGCAAGACGCTCGTGATTGAATCTGATTCAAAAAGCGTTCTTCATACTGATGGCGAATTAGTGGGCAATGTTGATAAGGTAAAATTTGAAGTGCTGCCACAGAAACTGGCAATGCTGGTGTAAAAAAACACACAGATTCGGACTTTTGTAGCAATTTCGAATCTGTGTGATATTAAAAATGCTTATTGCATCAATTTAGAATACTTTTGAGCAAGCCGTTTTGATTTGACAGCAGCCAATCCGCAGTAGTTCGCAGGATTTTCGAAGAATGTTGCCGGATTTTCGATTCCGAGTTTTTCGAGCTGTGCTGTAATTTTTGCGAAAGCCTCTTCGTGTGTTTTGAGCACTTCAAAGAAAGTCTTTCCGCTCTTTTCGGCTTCAAGAGTGATTTTTCGGATAACCTCGTGGCCGTCGTTGACCCCGGCTTCGCCGAGCAAGATGTAAGCAGGCTCTGCAAGAACACCGCCCTTAACCTTTCCGCCGGCTCCCTGAAGGTTTCGTGCCATGCCTTCTTTATCTGCCTGAAGGCCTTTGACGACTGAAGTCATGCGGGCAACTGCCATTGTAAAGCCTGAAACATAGTCTGCGATGAATCGCTGGCTTGCTGAGTTTGTGAGGTCGCGCTGGTGCTCAGAAATCTGGTCCATGTAGAAAGTGATTACGCGAGGGCACATTGCCTTCCACAAAGACTTAACATGCTCGCTGTTCCATGGGTTGCGTTTTTGAGGCATTGTTGAAGAGCCGACCTGTGTTGAAGCAAAATACTCGAAAACTTCACCGATTTCAGAACGCTGCAAATTGCGCAAATCATCTGCAAGGTTTGCGATGATTCCGAATGCTACGTTCATCTCCAAAAGAAGGCGAAGAACATGCTCCGGCTCAACAAGCTGGTTTGAATATTCAGATGGCTTGAGCCCCAGGAATTCTGTGTAGATTCGCTCAAGCTCTTCCGGGTCTTTTACAATCATTGAAGGACCGTTGTAGCTTCCGACAGGACCAGCCAACTTTCCGACCAGATCATTTGAAAGCTCTTCGATACGGAGAATTGATTTTCCGAGTCGGGCAACGAATTCTGCGATGCTCCATCCGAAAGTGATTGGAACTGCGTGCTGACCGTGAGTGCGTCCTACCTGTGGGGTTGCGCATTCACGCTCTGCGATTTCACAGAGATATTTTTCGAGCTGTTTGAGTTCTGGAAGAACGACATTTTTGGTGACATCTCTCATTCGGCAGCTCAAAGCTGTGTCCAGAATATCGACCGAAGTTGCTCCCAAGTGGATGAGAGGCCCGATTTCGGCATTAACTTTTGTTTTCATGACATTGACAAGCGCGCGGATATTGTGCTTTGTCTTTTCTTCTTCGGCGTAAACTTCTTCCGGGTCAATGTTTGCTGCAACGTCGTCCAAAGTTTTTGCAAGCTCGTCCGTCAAAGAGCCGCGAACCTTAAGATGAGCCTTTACAAGAGCCGCCTCACACTTTGCACAAGAGCGGATTGAAGCCTGCTCTGAAATGTACTGTGAAAGTCCGTCAAAAGCCGCCTTCTCAGAAAGGGAATAGCGGTGGTCGATACAAGAAAGATTTTCAAAAATGTTACGTGTTTCCATGCATAGAATTATAGCGAAATGACACGAAAGATAAAAGATGAAATTGAAAAGATAAAATAAGATTAGAACTGATTAGGGAAGTGCTGATTAATTTTCGATTGAATTAATCAGCGTTTCCTTAGGTTCCGAAACAC
This sequence comes from uncultured Spirochaetaceae bacterium, assembly GCA_902785455.1. GTDB lineage: Bacteria > Spirochaetota > Spirochaetia > Treponematales > Treponemataceae > Treponema_D. The sequence continues at coordinate 8,093 of CACZYY010000016.1, read as the reverse complement.
AATACCCATTTTCCGGTGTAATCGTTTGACGAAGCTGAGCCGAGATAAAGCTTTTCCCAGGTCATTTCATAATATAAACCTGCCCAAAGGTGTGCGGATTTTTTGCGTGTTTTTGACGGATTTAGAAGCTCGCCGCCATAACGGACTGTAAGTTTATGGTTTGAATAGCGGACATCATTTTCTTCGCCGTAAATTGTTTGCCTCATGTTGATGTGCTGATAAGTTACCTGCGATTTTATGCGTATATATCTGAAGAAATCTAGGCAAAGACTGTATTTGAGGTAAGGACTTGATAAATCGAAGCCTGTGACTGAAGATTTTGATGAATGCAGGTTGTCATCAATCTGAGAATTTGAATTGTATGAAAGAAAATATGCTGGAACAAAGAAAAATTCTGTTATTGAGTCGATATATTTGATAATAGGAACTTTTACGACAATGTTGAACGCCGGTCCGAGCATTACATATCGCGTGTTTGTTTCTGAAAGCTGGAATCCAGACTCTGTGTAATTTAGATATGAACCGTCGTTTGTGTTTGAATGTGATTCTGAAAGATAAAATCCGATGTCAACTTCTGTAAAAACAGATTTTGCTTTTATGTCTGGATTTCCGAAGAACAATACAACTGGAAAAGGCGTAAAAGACACTGAACGGACTTCTGTTGTACTGACTGTTTTGCCGGAGTTTAGGAATGTCATGTAGTGATCATATTCTCCACGGATGCTTGATGAAAGAATGTTATTCCAGTCATACCATATTGAACCGAAAACAAGACTTCCGTGCCGGTGTGGCTCTGCACCAAAGTCGATTCTGAGAGGATATTTGTCATCAAGTACGTCTTTAAGGAAAACAATTGCGTTGTAAGATGTATTTTTTATTGAGAATGATTTCTGGTCTTTTTGTTCTGAATCTTCTTCGGATGCAGGCAATGCTTCTTCTGTAAAAACTGAAAAAAGAGCGAGGAAAAAAAGCAGGAAAAAAATGTAGAATTTTTTTACTTGAAGAAACATATTACTATTCTATCACATTTTTCTATTGCGCAACAGAATAAAATAAAATAATTCATATTAATTTTTTTGAAAACTTTTTAAAAACATATAGACCATACTGCATATTTGTTTTATATTCACTTTTACATCATTACTATTTTTTGATGAAACAGAGCTGGTTTCCTTAACTGGCTTAACATTGTCTAAGGTGGTATTTCATGTTCAATCGTGAGGACTACATTTCTGATTCAGAATGGAATCGGTTCTTAGAGTTTTCAAAGGATTTGGAGACTCCCAATGTTGTGATTAATCTCAAACAGATTAAGTACAATTTCATCAAACTCCGTGATTCTTTCCCTTATGCGCACATCTATTACGCTGTCAAGTCGAATCCGGGGGAGCCAGTGCTCAAAATGCTTGCAGAACTTGGCTCAAATTTCGACATCGCTTCACGCTATGAGCTGGATAAAATCATGGCTCTTGGCGTTAACGGCGACAGACTTTCTTACGGAAACACAATCAAAAAAGCGCGAGACATCAAGTATTTTTATGATAACGGCGTCCGTATGTTCGCAACTGACTCAAAGGACGACCTTAAGGCAATCGCCGAGAATGCTCCGGGCAGCCGTATTTATGTCCGCATGCTGATGGAAAACACCCAGAGTGCTGACTGGCCTTTGAGCCGAAAATTCGGTTGTCATCCTGACATGGCCTACGATTTGCTCGTAATGGCCCGTGATCTGGGGCTTACTCCTTACGGTGTTTCATTCCATGTCGGCAGCCAGCAGCGCGATATTGGTGCATGGAACGATGCGATTGCAAAAGCTTCTTATTTATTCTCGTCTCTCGAAGAAGAAGAGGGCATCCGTCTTTCAATGATTAACATGGGCGGCGGTTTCCCTGCTCACTATATTCAGCCAACGAATGAACTTGAAACTTACGCTTCAGAAATCACCCGCTATTTGCACGATGACTTCGGTGATGAAATTCCTATGATTATTCTGGAGCCTGGCCGTTCCCTTGTCGGTGACTGCGGAATTCTCACCAGCGAAGTAATCCTTGTAAGCCGCAAGAACAACACTGCATTGCAGCGATGGGTTTATCAGGACTCAGGCAAATTCAACGGTCTCATCGAAACATTGGACGAAGCAATGAAATATCCTGTCATCTCATCAAAAGATGGTCCGGGAGTCAAAAAAGGTGAGGTAATCCTTGCAGGCCCCACATGTGACAGCGCGGACATTATGTACGAAGATTTCAAGTACAAGCTCCCGCTCTCGCTCAAAGCCGGCGACAAACTCTACTGGCTGACAACAGGAGCCTACACCAGCACCTACGCCAGCGTAGAATTCAACGGCTTCCCACCGATAAAAACTTATTTTATGTAGGGAGCCGGTCGCCGAAGGCGATGAAACTCGTGAGACGAGTTTCAAGGCGAGTCTCGGGAAAATCTGTGATTTTCCCGCGTATGGGGCACAAACTCGTCTGAGCCTTGCTCACTGCGATGTACGGGACAGGTTCCCGATGGGAGGCCGTTTTTTTTGTTTTATCAAGTTAATTGCATAAATCTTTAACAACTTCGCTTGCTATAATCAGCCCGGCGACGGACGGAACGAACGCACAGCTTCCTGGCGCAAGACCGTTTCCTTTCTGCTCGGCTGATTTTTTTTCTTCTTCGGTCAGTTTGCTTTCAACCGGCTTTTCTTTTGAATAAACAACCTTTACGTCTTTGATTCCGCGCTTTTTACATTCTTGCCGCATCACTCTGGCAAGGGGGCATACGCTGGTTTGGGAAATATCTGCCACTTCAAAACTTGCGGGATTCAGTTTGTTCCCGGCTCCCATGCTTGAAATAACCGGCACACCCGCTTCTTTTGCCTGTACAATCAGCTGAATTTTCGCCGTAACCGTGTCCACGGCATCCACGACATAATCATATTCCGTAAAATCAAAGAGATTTTTCGTTTCGGGAAGATAAAAGCACTGGAAAATACGCACGTTGCATTCAGGATTTATATCCAGAACCCGTTCCTTCATCACATCAACTTTGGGGCGGCCGACCGTAGAGTGAAGGGCAATAATCTGGCGGTTGATATTTGTGAGAGAAACTTCATCGTTGTCAATCAAGTCGAGCGCACCCGTTCCGCTGCGCGCAAGAGCCTCTGCGACATATCCGCCCACGCCTCCGATTCCGAAGACAGCGACACGAGATTTTTTGAGTCGCTCAACACCGTATTTTCCGAGTAATATTTCTGTACGTGAAAACTGATTCTGCATGAAAAGAATTATACAGTTGCTTCGGAGCTTGCTTCAAGTTTTGAAAAATGAATTTTTTGCAATTTTTTGGCGAATATGATAAAATTAATGCAACTTTCTTCAATTAATTGTGTCTAATATAATGAAGTTAAGCCCAAGCAGGGTTATTAATGAGGTTTTTGAAAAATGAATTTTTATGCAGACTATGTCGAAGGCGGTAAAGTTTACACAAATTACGAGGACTTAAAAAAGAATTTTAAAATCAAAGTTCCTGAAAATTTCAATTTCTCTTATGACATTATCGACCGATACGAAGAGCTGGAGCCAAACAAACGTGCTTTGGTTTGGTGTGATGATTCTGGTGAAGAGCGAATTTTCACTTTCGCGGACATTGCCCGCGAATCACGTCGAACGGCAAATTATCTTGTCTCAAAAGGAATTAAAAAAGGCGATGCCGTAATGCTCATTTTGCGCCGCCGATACGAATTCTGGTTCTTTATCACGGCCTTGCATCGAATCGGAGCAATCGCTGTTCCTGCGACAAATCAGCTTTTGCAGAAAGATTTGGAGTACCGCACAAACGCAGCTCAAATCAAAATGATTGTCTCTTATGACGACACAATTCAGGAAGAAATCGAAAAGGCTCTCCCTGGCTCCCCAAGCGTAAAAACTCTGGTAACTGTCCAAAGCGACCGTGAAGGCTGGATTTCATACTCAAAAGAAATTTCTTCTTTTGATACTGCTTTTCCGCGTCCACAGGGCGAGCTTGCTACTCACAATGATGATGTCATGCTCCTTTACTTCACTTCGGGTACTTCTGGCTATCCAAAGATGGTTCAGCATAATTTTGCTTACCCGCTTGGTCATATTGTCACTGCAAAATACTGGCAGAACGTAATCGACGACGGATTGCATCTCACTGTCGCAGAGACGGGCTGGGCAAAATCAGTTTGGGGCAAGCTCTACGGTCAGTGGATTTGCGGTTCAGCTGTCTTTGCGTACGACATGATTCAGTTCAAACCGGGTGTTATGCTCAAAAAAATCGAGCAGTACAAAGTCACCACTTTCTGTGCGCCACCAACTGTCTACAATTATCTCGTTCGTGCGGACATCAACAAATACGATCTTTCCTCACTCAAATATCTTGTTACAGCAGGTGAGGCTCTCAATCCTGAAGTCTATAAAAAAGTATATGATGCAACAGGTCTCAAAATGTTCGAGGCTTACGGTCAAACAGAAGCAACCGTTATGGCCGGTAACTTCCCGGGCATGGAGCCAAAACCTGGCTCAATGGGTAAGCCCGCTCCAGGATATGACATTGCAATCGTTCGTCCTGATGGCACAAAATGTGATCCAAAAGAACCTGGCGTTATCGTTGTAAATCTTGAAAAAGGCCGTCCGTTCGGTCTTTTCACAGGCTATTATCATGATGAAGAAAGAACAAAGTCTGTCTTTGAGAACAATAAATATCTCACAGGTGATACGGCTTATTATGATGAGGACGGATATATCTGGTTTATCGGCCGAAATGACGATGTAATCAAAAGTTCTGGCTACCGGGTCTCACCATTCGAAATCGAAAGCATCCTGCAGCAGCATCCGGCAGTTCTTGAATGTGCCGTAACTGGTGTTCCGGACCCGCGCCGTGGACAGGCAATCAAAGCTACAATCGTACTCACAAAACTCTACGAGGCAAGCGAGCAGCTTCGAATTTCAATCCTGGACTGGATGAAAGAAAAAACCGCAAGCTACAAGCATCCTCGCATCATCGAGTTCGTAAGCGCATTGCCAAAAACAATTTCCGGCAAAATCCGCCGAGTAGAAATCCGCGAAAACGACCAAAAAACAGAAAAATAAGGATACCACACAGATTCGATTTTCCTACGGAAAATCAAGAAACAAAACTGAAATTGCGTAGCAATTTCGAATCTGTGTGGCAATCTTAGAAATCAATTCCTTTTAAGAAACGTTCCTGGAATTCTGGAATGCCTGCCAAATTGATTTGAATTGCTTTTTTGGCGAGTGAGCGTGCTTTGTCGCGAAGGACATTTGAGAAGAGAAGTGCGCTTGCTCCGGAAAGAGATGCGTTGCCGAGATGAATCGTGCGTTTTTCAAGCTGCGGCGGCAAAAGTCCGATAGTAGTCGCTTCATCAAGGTTGATTTTTGAGCCGAAACCGCCCGCAATACAGAACACTGGCGTTTCGGTTGTATGCTCAAGCAGAAATTCAAGGCCTGTTTTGACAGCCGATTTTGCGAGCTGCAGGTTGCGGATATCCTGTTGAGAAAGATAAACTGCAGGTGTGAGCTCAATGCAAGATGTTCCGTCACCGAGCTTTGACTTTTCACGAAGAATAATTCCGTTTTTATCGATATATTTGTTTTTGAGCATCACGGCAGCTGCACTGATAAGGCCTGTGCCACACAAACCACGTGCATTTTTGTCTCCGATTGTGTGACATTCAAGTTTCTCATGAATATAAATGATTTTATCGATAGCTCCTTCAATTGAGGGCATACCACAGCTGATATTTGCACCTTCAAAAGCAGGGCCGGAAGCGGCGGATGTACAGAGAATTCTTCCGGCCTTCTCTGAGGAATCAGGAATATAAAGACAAAGCTCGCTGTTTGTGCCGATATCTGCCAAAAGAAGCGGGGCTTTTACTTTTGATTCCCATGGTCTGAGCGTAGAAGGATCATTTCTGGTGCCTGGAATTGGAAATCCAGCCGCAATCATTGAACATACTGCATCTGCGCCGATGAAAGCACCGATACAAGGCGGAATATAAACTTCGGTTTGAGGCGGGATTATGCTTGATTCAAAAATTTGAAGCAATTCTGGTGTAGGATTGTCCAGACTCACGCAATGAGAATAAGTTGTGCCATTGCGAATCTTTTCCCAAGTTGTGTTTACATCAAAAAGACTGGCTGGTGTAAAAGGTGCGGCCGCCATATTGCTGACTGAAGTGTTGCACAGAAACGAGAGCATGGTCGTATTGCCAGTGATTACAATTGAAGTTACTTTTGGCTGGTACCCGCGCGGAAGTTTGGCTGCGGCTTCCATAATTGCCTGAGTAAACATTTTTTCGAGCTGGCTGATGATGCAATAATGAAGGGCTGAAGGACCGCTTTCGACTACTGCTGAAGAACCTGTGAGAGGCGGACGGACTGCGAATGCGATTCGGCGGATAATATCATAACCGTAACGAACCTGATTGTTCTTTTCTGCGACTGTTACGAGATGTTTGCGGTGTAAAAGTGACCAGACGCTAACCGCAATTGTCGTAGTTCCTATGTCTACTGCAATTCCGATTTCTGCCGGTGAGGTTTTTGGCTCAAGCTGTTCTGGAATTTCTGGCATTTCACCTTCTGTAACAATCTGCATATATCGATCCTAAAGAAATTTTTTTTAATTAATTCTAGAATACACTTAAAACAGTGAATTTTCAATAAAAATCTATAGTATAGAGAAAAATTTACTTGTGACGTGTCAACTTGATTGAGACGCACAGAATGTTGTCGCGTGAACCGCCCCTGGGCATACTTTTTAGGCTGGCCGCAAGAATTGGTCCATAAGAATTCAAGTGGTATGAAAAGTCATATCCGAATACAAATTTGAATCCGTTTCCCCATTTTGAATTGAGTGTCTCATCCAAATCATCAAGTTCTATGAAATCAGTCCTGCGTCCGAGAGCGTAATCAATAGAAAAGAACAGACCTCCGAGATTTGGGTATGCCCTAAATCCTGCGAGAAAAGAATAGTCTGCCAGATAAATGTGGTTTGAGCCTTTCCATCTGAAGTCAAAAACTGCATCGTTTCCCAAAGAGAAAATAAGAAAATCATTCATCGGAAAAAGAACTGCCGCATCCAGACAAAGAATTGACTGGTTAGTGTCGCCAAGGACTCTGTTCCTCTCTTTTGTATCTGAGTCACCATAAAAGACATAGCCTGTCCCAATTCCAAACTCAAAACCTGGGCGTGAAAAAACGGGAAGAGTAAAAAAAGCAAGAATCAGCGGTAAAATCAAGAATTTTTTCATGAGTTAATTATCGGCAAAACTTTACCGTTTGTCGAATCAAAAATCTTCTGCTTGAGCGTATCAAAATCGATGGCAGCAATTTCACCTTTTATTGTGATTGCTTCTCCAAAATCTTCTCCAACATCGTAAAGCGTGAAATTTTCAAAAATCTTTTTGACAACCTGATATTGCTGGTAATCGCACGAGAGCGAAAATTTTGATTTTTCGACCAGTTCCTCAAACTCCGCCACAGAAAGCACATTCTTGGCTCCATCGCCATATGCGTGGACAAGACCGCCTGTTCCAAGCAATGTGCCGCCAAACCAGCGTGTAATCGTGACGAGCAGATTCGTTGCACCGCTTCCTTTGAGCACGTCAAGCATCGGTCGGCCAGCAGTTCCACCGGGTTCCCCATCATCGCTCATTCCCATAATTTCGGCATTCTTTCCGCAGATAAAAGCGTGGCAAACGTGAGTGGCATCGGCATATTTCTGTTTTTGGGCCTTAATTTTTTCGCGCACCTCTGCCTGAGATGAAATCGGAAAAAGTTCGGAGAGAAAACGCGAGCCCTTAATTGTTTCTTCTGTGGAAAAATAGTCTTTTGGTATTTTCATAAGTTTGCTTTTCGGGAAAATTATACAAAATTATGGGGCAAAATAAAAGCGAAGAATTACAAGATTTCAGGGCAAACAGGGGCGCCTCATTACAATTGATTTTATATTGAAAATGGCGCAAAGGAGCGAAACGGCTTACGGAAACACTCGTTTTGTGCTGCCGCGTGAGCGGCAAACGTATAGAGTTACAAGCACAAAACGCGTGTAGCATGCTAGCA
>CACZYY010000015.1 GCA_902785455.1 uncultured Spirochaetaceae bacterium | reverse complement strand
GACAGGCAGATTGGAACCCAGTCTAAAATCTCTGCCTTGCGCGATGATCCTGTTGCTGCCGGACATCTGGTAAAATATCAGTCTTATCTTACCCGCGTAAACAATTTCGAGAAAAATGCCGCCACTTTGAGCGACCAGTTCCTTTATCGCGAAGGATACATGAATAATTCGCTTGAAATCATGCAGCGCGTGCGTGAGCTTGCTGTAACTGGTGCAAACGGCGTTTACACAAAAGATGATATGCGAAACATGGCCGTTGAAGTAAACGAGCTTTTGGGTGAGTTGATTCAGAATGCCAATGCAGTCGGTCCTGACGGAAATTCAATCTTTGCGGGAACGAATACGAATACACGTGCTTTTGATGTTGACATGGGGGCCGTTGAAGGCTCAACTGTTCCGCTCATTTCTGCCGTTCACTACAACGGAACGATTGACCAGAATCTTGTCGAAGTTGACGAGAACAAATATATTGCCGTTGATAATGCCGGAAACCGTATTTTCTGGGCTGAGAACCAGAGGCTTTTCGGAGGACGTGATGCCCGTGAATGGCAGGCTCAGGAAGACTCGGTAATCAATGTTGACGGTCAGAAAATTGTCGTCGAGACGGGCGACAATGCTTATGCCCTTATTTCAAAAATCAATTCGAGCGGGGCGGCGGTAAAAGCTTCCCTTGACCCAGTTACTCATGGCCTTAACTTTACTACAACTGATGCGCGCCAGCTCTGGCTTGAAGATTTGAGCGGTTCTGCCTTGAACGAGCTTGGAATCATCAAAGACAGAAGCCAGCATCCACCGTATAATATCGGCGACTCAGTTCGCGTTTCTGGCGGCTCTCTTTTTGATGCGGTAATTGCTTTCCGCGATGCACTTTATGCCGGAGATTCTGAGGCTGTCGGCGGGCGTGTTCTTGCAAGCCTTGATGCCGGCGTAAACACTCTTGTAACTCGCGTCGCAAAGTCAGGAAGCGAATACGAGCGTCTTCAGAACGACATGACCAGAAACAGTGCTGTTGCTCTCAATGTCACAGGACAGATTTCTCGTGAAGGAGACCTGGACTTGACCAAAGCTATCACAGATGAAAAAATGCTCGAATACACACAGAACGCCACTCTCTCGACAGCAGGAAAAATGTATTCTTCGACACTGTTGAATTATATGAGATAAGGATAACCAACAGATTCACACAGAAAACTCAGATTTTAATCTGTGGAAATCAATGCTAATCTGTGTAATCTGTGGAAAAATCATGGAGAAAAATCATGGAAGTTAAAACTAAGACAATGGGAACGGTCTCGGTCGATGAGAAAAATATCATTGAGTTTCCGAATGGCGTTCTCGGATTTGAAGATTTTCATAAATATGCTCTGATTGAGTCTGAGTATAAGCCTTTTTACTGGATGCAGTCGCTTGATGAGAGCGGGCTTGCATTCCTTATCGTTGACCCTTTCATTATTGCAGAAAAATATGAGCTTGATGTTGATGACAAGACTCTCTCTGAGATTGATGTTGAGTCTGCCGCCGATGTTATTGTCTGGGCGATTGTAACCGTTCCTGCTGATGGCGGGCCGGTAACAGCAAACCTCCAGGGACCTGTCGTAGTCAATAAAAAGAACAATCTTGCCCTTCAGGTGATTCTCGCTGACACAAAATGGACGACAAAATACAATATCATCAAAGCCCTCAAAGCTAAGGGGGCAAAATAATGCTTATTCTGTCACGAAAAGTTGATGAAAAAATAAAGATTGGAAACGATATTTCAATCCAGATTATTGGAATTTCAGGCGACCAGGTAAAAATCGGCGTGGACGCTCCAAAGACTGTAAAAGTGTTCCGGCAGGAAGTTTATGACGACATCCAGAGACAGAACCGTGAGGCAGCCCTCGGAAGCACAGCCCTGGACGCACTTGCAAATCTTTTGTCATAATATGGGCACCACCGCCGCCCTTCGACTCCGCTCAGGGCACAGCGGTCGGGCTTTGCACACTTCCGCGCTAAGTGCGCTCCATACCGCCGCAAGAAATCTTGCTCTGGTACTGCTTCGCAGGTGTTCCAATCCCTGGTGCGTTAATTACTGCTGGCTTTCCAATTTAATTTCTGCTTCAGATTTTTGCGACATCCATGTCGTGACGAGTTTTTTTTGCAAAAAACTCGCGGTTAACCTGCTTTGTGCCGCCTCCATGCGGCGAATCAATGTTGGCTTTCCAATTTTATTTCTGCCTCGGATTTTCTGATGTATACAGGGCCGTCGTAATCTGCGAGAGGCTCTTTTTTTTGCTCGATCATGCTTTCGGCGATTGTGAAGAGCGAATCTGATGGTACTGGCTGTGAAGCGTATACTACGAGATTGAGGCTGGAGTCAATTTTTTTAAGCTCCTCTGAGAAAACAGCCGCATCCGGACCGCACAAAAGAATCTTCTTGCTCTTGTCGAGCTTTGCGGCTACGCTTTCAGCGGTTGTGTCCTCTGCTTCACAAATCTGCCTGCCATTCTCATAAATTGCCGCGAAGAACTGGTCTTTTTTGGCATCGATTACGCTCACGACTGTACCGTCAAAGCATGAGTATGGAAAAGCGTAGGCATCGAGGCTTGGAATGCCGTAAACAGGCACGTTGTGAGCAAGCTCAATTGCTTTGAGTGCCGAGAATGCAAGACGAAGCCCGGTGAATGTGCCTGGACCTGATGTGAGGGCAGTGTATTCCAGATCAGAAGATTTTAGATCCACCTGCTCGAGAATATAATCAATCGAAGGAAGCAATTTCTGAGATTGTTTCTGCCCCAGATCAAGAGAAATGCTTGCTTTAAAATCATCATTTTTTGCGGCAATGTGCATGCAGCTGGCCGCAGCGTCGATTACGAGTGCTTTCATTTTATTCCTTAAGGGTCTTATGTGTTAGTTTATTTCGCCGTAAGGCCAGTTTTCGAGAGTTATATTCCGCTCTGTTGTGCCTTCAATCGGTTCTATCTTGAGAATTATAGTCTTTTTTGGAAGTTCGTCCATCACTTTTTCGCTCCATTCGATGAGCGACACACCGTTTCCATACATTAAATCCTCAACACCGAGATTAATGAAATCTTCACCACCTTCAAGACGATAGACATCCATGTGGTAAAGAGGCATTTTCCCTTCGTATTCGGAAATAAGACAGAAAGTAGGGCTTGTGATTTCGTCTTTTACACCGAGAGATTGTGCGATTCCTTTTGTGATTGTGGTTTTACCAGCCGCGAGAGTACCCTGCATGGCGATGATGTCGCCTTTTTTGAGAAGAGAGCCGATTTTCTTCCCAAGTTCGATTGTCTCCTCGGCACTTGTTGTATGAAACGTCATGGACACGGAAGCACACCTTCGTCATCGGCTTTGAGAATATATGTTTTGAGAGCTGATTTTACTGGAATGAGAGGATAATCAATATCCTCACTTGGGTCGATGTCAACATAGAGCATCTTGTCCCCCAAAGGTCCTGTCTCAATCGTAAAAGAGATTTTAATGTCAATTGTTTTAGAAAGCATCTGAAGCTTAGCTACTGCCGCGTAATTACGTCGGTAATAAATGTAGCTTGGGTCAGGTACTATCTGATTAAGTTCCAAAACCTGCATATCTTAAAGTAACCTATAAAATGTAATCCGTCAAGTTGATTATTCATCAAACTTGTAGACCATCGCCTGGATTCTGTTGGTGACTTTCACATCAATCTTAATGAATTTAATGTGAAGAATATAAATACCATCACTTCGCTTTGTGGTGCGAACTATTGTTCCTACAGCCTGATCGTTTTGCTTAGCGTTCAGAGGACCGTCGATAAAAATATGCTGCTCAGCTTTGATTGGCAATGTAGCGATAAGACGGCATCCACCTGTCGAAATGTCTTCAAGAATTCCTTCGTAAGCTTTTTCTGAAGGAATGTAGTTGATTTTTTCTTTTTTGCCGCTTCCTTCGACCGCAACCTTGACCGAATGGAATTTGCATGGAAGGTTGAGCTCTGCTCGGGCCTGCTCACGCTTTTGAAGAGGCGATACTTTGTCTGAGTGAACGACAACCATCTGGCTTTCACCGTCTTTTCCTTCCTGATAGCGGACTACACGGGATTCAACGTTGTATGGAGCTCCGTCCTCAAGTTCGAAGATGAAATTAACCTTTTCGAGAGGCTTTGGAAGCTCTTCTTTTTTTATTGAAAGTGGAAGCTCAAGAATCATTGCCTCGGAATTGTTTTCGGTAAGTTTTAGCTTGTGGTGGAATCCTTTTGCAACTGTGAGCGTAAATATTGTATCAACGGAAATATTCTTTGAGTTTTTGATAAGAGCCTGCTGACGGAATACCTTGAAGACCTTTTTTTGAAGGTTGAAAAGGTGTGTTTTGCTGACTTCATCACTAACTTTGTCAAAAATCTGGAATTGTTCCTTAAAAAGTGCGTACATCGTGTTGTAATCGCGCACAATGTATTTGATGTTTGGAGTTCGATGATTTTTACAGATTAGCGCAAGAACGTCCTTTTCTTCTTTTACGAGGGAACAATGATTTGCCAGCTCGGTCAAATCTTTTACCGATGTGGGACGATTCTTCTTTTTTTCAAGGTATGCTGGTGAATTGATGTAATTCGTAAACACCTTTGAGATTGAATATATGATACCAATCACAAAAATGATTGCGACCAATATGATAATTATTGAAAAAACATTTACATCAAGCCTGGCTTGAAGAGGAGAGCCTGTCTGAAGCAGAAAAATCGAAAGATTGCCCATTTATAGCTCCTTGATGGTGTTTGCAATTGAAAGAAGTCTCGGGCTGATTTCGTATTCGGCAAGGTCACCCATGAGAACTGTGTCTTTGGATGCGATCGCCTGCTCGAAATCATTGAGAATTCCTGAAAAGTCTTGGAAAAATTCGTTGATGTTTTTTCCGTCGATACAGAGCTTTTTATATACGTCCTGAAAAAGAGCTGAGAGTGTGGCTGTGTGGCAGAAACCCTCGATAAAATCCGCCAGTTTTGAGATAAGAACTGTGGCTTCTTTATCTTTCCCTCCCTGCAACTTTACAGAAAGTTCGAGAAGTTCATTTGAAAGTGACTCGCATTCTGATTTTTGGGCTTCGAAAGATGCAAGAATTTCGGCCTTTGTGATAATTGTAAGTTCAAGTTTGGTGCTTTCGGTGACAGGTTCCTGAAAAATTGACTCGAATTCGCCTGCACCGATATTTTTACCATTGAGAACAATATGAATTGTTGTCGCATCGTTTTTGGCACATTCGGCTTCGAAAGATTTTAAAACGTCACCGACAGTCTTTTCATTTTCGAGAACAATATCAAGTTTTTCATTGTTGACATAAAATTCCATAAAAATTCCTTACTCTTCCGATTCTTACTATTATAGCATGATAATCTCTGCTTGTCGATAATATTTATTTTCGGCAGTTTTGGGGAATTTGTTTATTCAGCTTTTCCACCGTTTGCGAAACTTTTGATTGTAGATGACTGTGCGTTGAGGTTGTTGAGCGTGCCTTCCATTTGGCCGTATTTATTGCGTAGTTTTGCTTCTTTGGAACTGAGCTGTCCTTCAAGACGGCGGATATTTGCTTCGGATGCCTTGATTTTTGTGTCTATTCCGCTGTTTTTGCTTGCGATGATTCCACCGCTTTGAACCCAACTTGTGAGCTGCTTGTCAATTGCATATCCGATGCCAGAGTCCACGACTAAGTCGCCGTCGGAATCATAGCCGAAGAGATTTTTGATTTCGTCGATATGCTCATCAAGTGCGGAATCAAGTTTTTTCTCGTCGATTTCAAGATAGCCTCGCATCTGGCTTGCAACGTAGCCGCCTGTGCTGCCAGAAGCCCTGCTTGAAATGCCGATTTGGTTGAGCATCGTGATTGTTGCCTCGTCTGCCCATCGGTAGTTTGCCGTGGTAATAGCCCTGAGTGATGACTTGCCGTTTGTGAGTGAAAAATCGTTCTGGAACATTCCGAGTTTTTTCTGAGCCTCTTCTTTTTCGGCATCGGAAAGATAATCAAGTTCTTCGATTATTTCCGGTTTGTTTTCGCTCAGGATAGTCATTTCTGCCAGAACCTGATTGTAGCGGCCAACGAATTCAATCAGCGAATTTTTTGCACTTTCTTTGTCACTTGTAATGTCGATTGTAGCAGTTTCTTTTGTGGGTGCCTTTACGTTGAGCGTAACGTGAGGAATAACATCATCAATCTTGTTGTTCGGACGTGTTATTGTGATTCCTTCGTATTTTATGATGGCATCTCCTGCCTGAGAGACTGGATTTACCGGTGCATAGCCGAGATTCTTTTTCTCATCGTAAGTTGAGAATTGTGAGATGTTGATCTGTGTGCCTGTATTGCGGTTTCGTACTACAATGCTTTCAATGTCAGGAAAATTTTTAAGCTGTAGAGCTACAGTTTTTTCTCCTGTTTCTTCATCAATTCTAAGCCCTTCGGTTGGAATCTGGGCTTCGCTTCCATCTTTGTTATGAACATAAAAATCTTCGTGCCCGGAAATTGGAACTAGCGGATCAAGCGGAACCGGCGGAAGATTTGTTTCGCTTTGTTCATTAATCACTGTGATTGTTTCGAATGTGGCGTCTCCTGCTTCCGGAAGTTCCGGGCGGGTAGTGCGCTTGATGTTCAGCTCTTCGGTTAAATCTTCAACTTGCTGGGTGGAATAGCTGAATTCAAAGACTTCGCTTTTGGTCTCCAGAAATTCTTCCGGGATGTTCAGGGTAAAGCCGCTGCGTGGAGGTACTACGAGTTTGCCTGTATCTTTGTCGAAGTCAACGAATGTTTTTGTGAGCGGGGGTATTCCCTTTTGCTCGACTTCGGGTATTTTGGGATTGGCGAGTGATTCCTCGTCAATTGGATTTTCAAATTCTGTGATTGACTCTCCGAAAGAAGTAACGTCTTTTTTGCTTTTTTCGATTATTTTATTTTCGAGAGCGTATGTGAGGGCGTCATCTTTAAATACAAGAAGATTGTCGTCGCCTGTTTTAAGTGATTCGATTGATAGGGCGGATTTTCCGTTGCTTACACCGACTAAAGAGGCTTTTAAAGTATTTGAACCGCGTTTATTTAGTGATGTTACAAAATCTGTAAGCTTTCCGCCTTTCCAGTTAAAACTGATTTTCTTTTCACCGATTTCGAATGTGTATGTGCCTTTTGGAACTTTTGAATTTTTGTCGAGCTCGCCGGATAAAAAACGGTCAGCAGTGGCTTCTTTTATGACATCGACTTTAAATGATTCGATAGTGGCCTCTCTGCCTGCATCCGCCGTAATAGCACGTTCATCTGAAGAATTTGCGAGCTTGTTATTAAAGGGATTTTCGAAAGAGTAGAGTGTTTTTGTGCTGTCACGCAATGACGACATCTTTTGGTTCATGCCACGCCATGCGCCTTGCTGTTCTTTGTACCTGTCAAGCGATTCCTGCTCACGTGTGAGAGGAATACGCTCTTTTTTCATCAGCGCGTCAATATAATCGTTTGTTTTATATTTGTCGCTGACTCCAGGTATCGCAATTTCAGCCATAGTAATATCCCCTCAGATTACAGAAAACCAAAATTAAATCATTTCATCAAAAAGAAGACCAATAGTCTTCCGAATCCTGACTTTTAGTTTTTGCAAGTCTGCGGATGGAATCTCCTTGATGACTTTATCTGTTGACGGGTCAACGATAGAAACAACAACTTGGTTTAATTCCTGATTGACGTTAAACTGGACTTTTCGACCCATAACGACATCAGATAATCTCTGGAGTTGTTTGGCATCTTCCTTGACCTGGGCAAGATTATTTGTAATGTTTTGTACCACTTGGGCAGCATCTGCCATTGGAACATCCACGGGCTTGATAGAAGCTGTGGGTTTTACAGCTGTAGCTGCACCGGAGTTATACTTGAAGTGGCCATCCATTGCCAAATTCTGCCCGACTGAATTTAGTGTATTCATGGGCTGTTCCTCCTGAAATAAAGAGGAAAAGGGGCGCACCTCTTCCTCTTACGCTCTTCATACGAAAAGACAACATCCAGAAGTCTCTTTTGCCGTAATTCAAGCGATTTTATTGTGTGCTATGAACTAGCGGAGCAAAGCCAATACGTTCTGTGACTGGCTGTTTGCCTGTGCGAGCATAGCTGTTCCAGACTGTGTAAGAATCTGGTTCTTTGTGTACTCAACCATTTCAGAAGCCATGTCTGTGTCGCGGATGCGTGACTCAGCAGCCTGAAGGTTCTCGGCAGCAACATTTACGCCATTTGCAGCCATTTCAAAGCGGTTCTGGTATGCACCAAGATCTGCTCTCTGTTTTGAAACATTTTTGAGTGCTTCATCAACAGTGGCAATTGCCATGTTAGCTGTGTCAGGTGTATTGATGCTAACGCCCTCTTCTGATCCCTGAGCTCCTTTGAGTCCAAGAGACTGAGCGGTCATTGTGCCGATATATACACGTTCGTTCTGGTCAACATTAGCTCCGATCTGGAACTGCATAATGCGGTCTGAATTCTGTGCGAAGCTACCTGTGAGCATGTTCATTCCGTTGAACTGTGCCTGTGAAGCAATGCGATCAACTTCGGCAACAAGCTGTGAAACTTCTACCTGAATCTGCATGCGGTCTTCGTCAGAATAGATACCGTTAGCTGACTGTACTGCGAGCTCACGGATTCTCTGGAGGATGTCTGTAGTTTCCTGCAAGTATCCTTCTGTAGCCTGGATAAATGAAACACCATTCTGAATGTTTCGGTTAGCCTGGTTCAATCCGCGGATCTGGCTGCGCATCTTCTCAGATACTGCCAATCCTGAAGCATCGTCGCCAGCTTTGTTAATGCGCTGACCTGAACTGAGTTTCTCGATGTTACCCATCATCTGGTCGTTTGAAACGCCCAATGTGCGGTTAGCATACAAAGAACTCATGTTGTGATTAATTACCATATTTACGTCCTCCATGATAAAAAAAAGACAGATACAACATCGTGTCGTATGTCCCATTCTGTGCAGGCTGCTTTCGGTTTTTGCGCCCCCGAAAGTGATTTAGACCTCGTACAGCGGGAGTTGATATTGAAAGCAACTTGCCTTATGACAAGATTCAACATCTGCTTACGCTGTCACAGAAAGCATAGAGAACAATTTTCAAAGAACTACGGCATGTCTAAATTCATGCCAAAATGGCAACATCATTTCTGATGTTTTAAAGGAGTGCAGGAGAAATCACAAATCTCCTGACCCTGATAGATACATTGTAACGTGATGTTTGATGAAAATAAAGAGAAATTTGCAAAAAACACCGCGAAAATTTAAATTCTTGAAAGAGACTTAAACAAGCTCTTTCAAGAATTTATTATATCGAACTATCGGAGCAAAGACAAGACTGTCTGTGACTGAGTATTAGCCTGAGCCAGCATAGCTGTTCCTGCCTGCTGAAGAATCTCATTCTTTGTGAACTCGACCATCTGTGCTGCCATGTCAGTATCACGGATGCGTGATTCTGAAGCCTGAAGATTTTCAGAAGCGATGTCGAGACCTTTAACTGCATATTCCATGCGGTTCTGATAGCCACCGAGATCAGCTCGCTGTTTGTTAATCTTTTTGAGGGCTTCATCGATAGTAC
This sequence comes from uncultured Spirochaetaceae bacterium, assembly GCA_902785455.1. Taxonomy (GTDB): domain Bacteria; phylum Spirochaetota; class Spirochaetia; order Treponematales; family Treponemataceae; genus Treponema_D. Next base: position 24,022 of record CACZYY010000015.1, on the reverse strand, counting down.
CGATTGCGCGGTTTGCAAACTCTGGAGTTGAGATGCTCAAAACGTCTTCTGTTCCAACGTCTTTTACACCAAGAGCAGCAGCTGTCATTGTACCAATGTAAACCTGCATTCTCTGGTCCATGTTAGCTCCGATGTGGAACCACATAGATGCAGTAACTGCATTCTCGCCTGCACTCTGAGCGAAGCGTCCTGTGAGCATGTTCATGCCGTTGAACTGTGCCTGTGAAGCAATTCTATCAACCTCTGCAACAAGCTGTGAAACTTCAACCTGAATCTGCATGCGGTCTTCATCCGAATAGATACCGTTGGCAGACTGAACTGCAAGCTCGCGGATACGCTGCATGATGTCAGTTGTTTCCTGCAAATAACCTTCTGTTACCTGGATGAAGCTGATACCGTTTGAAGCGTTCTGAGAAGCCTGATTGAGACCACGAATCTGGCTGCGCATCTTTTCTGATACTGCCAATCCTGAAGCGTCGTCGCCTGCGCGATTAATTCTTTCGCCTGAAGAGAGTTTCTCCATGTCTTTTGAAAGACCGAGACCTGTTACGCCGAGCTGTCTGTCAGCGAACATAGCGGACATGTTGTGGTTAATGACCATAGTTTTCCTCCGTGGAAATGTGTTTCAAGCCAAAATCCTTTTCGGCCTGTTTGAAAAAGGAAACTTCAGTATTACAAGGCTACATCCGTCTCCTTTTTCGTGACTTGTTCACCTAGATTTTCTTCTACGAAGCTTTTCTGGGCATAACTTGTCCTTATTAGTATCGGCTATGGTCTTTAGAAACTTTAGGAAAAAATTTGATTTTTTTTAAACTTTTTTTCTAAAGAATGAATAAAAAAATGCCAACAGACTTAGAAAGCAAGTGTTTTCAGTATTTGTGCGATTTCTCGTACGGCTTTTCCGCGATGAGAGATTCTGTTTTTTTCATCTGCACTGATTTCGGCGACAGTTTTTTTGTATTGAGGAAGCCAGACGATAGGGTCGTAGCCGAATCCGCCTGTTCCGGCCTGATCTTCGATTGATCCAATCAGTTCACCTTCAAATGTTTCCTGTGCAACGAAAAATCTGTCTTTGTTCAATAAGAGGACCATCGCGCAAGTGTAGTGGCAGCTTCGGTTTTTTGAGCCTGTATCATTGAGCTGCTGGATTAAAAATCTGTTCTGCTCGTCCTGCGTAATTTTTGAGCCGTCTGGTTTTCCGTGCATGAAATCCGGACCTGCATAGCGGGATGTATAGATTCCCGGCTCTCCGTTGAGCGCGTCAACGCATATTCCAGAATCGTCTGCGATTACCGGCTTTTTCACAAGTTCCCAGAGAGCACGCGCTTTAATCAGGCTGTTGTCGTAGAAAGTTTTTCCGTCTTCAACCGGGTTGAATTCAATTCCGTCATCGCTTGGAATACGGATTTCGTAATCTGGAAGAATCTGCTGCATTTCCTGTCGTTTATGTTTGTTTCCTGATGCGAGGTACAAGATTTTTTTAGTCATTTGTATTTCCTTGATTTGAATTAAAATCCTATAAATCATACAGAAATCAAGTTTCCTCGTCTATGAATTCTTTTTCTCCATTTTTTTCAGTTTCCGTCGTTTCGTTCTGCTCTTCTTCTTTCAGCATATTTTTTATTCGTTCTCTGTTCTTGTCTTTACGCACATGGTTTATATAGAAAGATACCATACGAGGCTTGATACCCAGGACTTTTGCAATTTCTTCATTTGAGGGTGTGTTCGACTGTACAGCCAGAGTCTGATTGTATTCATGCCACTTTTTTGTCTGCTTTTCATACCGTTCTTTAAGAATATTCTTGTTTGATTCGGCGTATATTGGTGAAACCATTTCCTGTAAATATTTACGGTGAAAGAAATACGAATTATTTCTCCTTCTGATTTTGAGTTGATATAATTCCGATTTTCTTTCCATTGAATTTTTCAATTCTTGTATTTTGTTATACAGTAAGGTTTTGTCAATGCCTGTGAAACTGCTGACTGATTTGATAGAATTATCGTCTATATCTTTGCAGGCTTTCATCAGCAGAACAAGAGTAGTCAGGTCCGCAATTTTCTTATTTCTTTGTTCTTGAGTGAGGCCTTTTTGTTCCGTGATGTCATTGAAAGTTTTGTTTTGTTCGGTTTCTGAAAAGTCGAATTCTTCTTCTGGTTCAACAGAATATTTGAGACTTTCGGTTTCTGTTGTCGTTTTGAGAAATGCCGATAAACATTGCATTTCTATTCCGTTTGTTGCCTGTATCCTGAGAAAATGCTTTTTGTATTTTGAAATGAAACCGATTATGTATGATTTAAAACTGATGCTTCCGGGTATATATTTGTCAAAGAGTCTTTCAAATTTTTTGTGTATTCCGATAAGAAAATCACTTTTTTGATCTTCGCTAAAATAAATGAGACCATATTGCTTTGGGTTTGTGTAAATGGCTTCCCATATAATTTTTGCAGCCTCTTGTTTTGAAATAGTTTTGTCTTTAACAGCTTGTGGTAACTTTTCGATTTTTATATTTTGCATATTGCCTCCGAATATTCCTAAGCAATATGCATGCCAAGTTTTTAATTATCGCAAAAAAGATGAAAAACAACAGAAAAAACAGCAAAAACCAACCAAAAACAGCAAAAACCAACGAAAACCAACCAAAAACAACGAAAACCAACCAAAAACAACCAAAAACAACGAAAAACAACCAAAGCCAATAAAAAAAACGTGACCGAATAATCGATCACGTTATGAAAGATTAGGTTTACTCTACATGACTTTCTTGAATTCTGCGCAGATTTTTTCAAGCACGTCTGGGATTTTACCGTCAATGCTTAGTCCTGCCGCATTTTTATGGCCTCCGCCGCCAAACTTCGCTGCGATTGCACTTACGTCGATTTTGTCACGTGAACGGAAACCGCAAGTGCATGTAAGTTCTGTGTCCTGACGAACGAAAAGTACGGCTTCAACCCCGTCAACTGAGAGAAGGAGCGAATAAAGTGCATCTGAGTCACGTCCTTCTTGTCCCCATTTTTTTGTATCTTCCATTGTTTCGTAAGTGACTGCGAGCTTGTTGTTGTATCGCCGCTCAACTCGGTCGAGCATGATTCCAAGAAGCTTGCGAGTGGTGTAGGGCTTGCCACCTGTCATCTCATCATATGTTCTGCGAGGATCTGCCCCTGACTCTACAAGCCGTGCCGCCTGTCTGAAAACTTCTGCAGAATCTGTGTTGAGAAATCGGAAATAACCAGTGTCTGTAGAAAGCCCGAAGAAGAGGTATTCCGCCGTTTGCTTTGGAAGCTTTCCGATAAGTTTTTCATAAATCTGCTGAACAAGAGCTGCAGTAGCAGGAGATGTGGAATCGATAATACAATTTTCACTTGTAGCGGCCGTTTTATGATGATCGATTGTGAAAGTGTCTAAATTTTTGAGATCGCCGTCAATTTCTCCAAGACGTTCCATTTCTGAGCAGTCGAGAATTATGAGACCAGCTTTTTTTCGCTCTGGTTCAGAAAGAAAAATCATTTGGTTTGAGAAAAATTTTGCCTTGTTGCGTATCTCAGGGCGTTTAAATGGACCTGCTGAAAGAAGTTGGTAAGAAAGGCCTTTTGCTTCTAGAATATCCTTCATACCAAGTGAACTGAAAATCGCGTCTCCGTCTGGGTCTTTGTGTGAAATTACATAAAAAAAATCATGAGAGCTAAGAAAAGTATAGAATTCATTGATTTTTTCATCGGAAATAATCTGCATTTAAATCTCCATATCATGAAAATAAAAAAAATAAAGGGCTGCCCATATGAAGAAAACTTCATTAAACAGCCCTTTAATATAAGAATTTATCGCTTAGTAAACGATTTCAAGAGAGTCTTTATCTGCGTCATCAACTTTTACAGTGCTGTCTGCAACCCCCCAAACTGGTGCTGCACGAGAAACTGGAAGAGTGAGAAGAACACGCTCGAATGAACCGTCACGTTTGATGACTGTCATGTATGAATTCATTCCTTTTGGCAATGCACGGAAACTAAGCTTTGTGTCTGTGCGTGCTGCGCTTGAATACCATTTTTTTGGAATTGAAACTGTTCCAACATCACGATGTCCTTTTGCGTACATAACGATGAAAGCATCTTTGTGGTCAAGAACCTTGTAAACCTGAACATTGTGATATGTTACTGTTGACTCCTGATACTCGTATTTGTAATCTGCCTTTTCTTTTGCTGTAGCAGAGAACAAAACACCTACGCAGAGTAGTGCTGACAAAATGAACAACTTCTTCATATAAATCTCCTTTGACTTTAGTAGCAGTCGTTTTGCTTGATTCGCCTAGATGAGCGCGAGCATAATAGCCTTGATAGTATGCTTGCGGTTTTCGGCTTCGTCCCACACCTTGCTTGCAGGGCTTTCGAATACATCCTCGGTAACTTCCTGACCAATGACCGCTGGAAGACAATGCATAAAAATAGTGCTGCTTTTGCCTGTAGCCGCCATCAAATCTTTGTTTACCTGATACGGTGAAAGAAGCTTTGTTCGTTCCTCTTTGAGCGACTCTTCGCCCATTGAGACCCATACATCAGTATAAAGGCAATCTGCGTTTTTTACAACTGAAATTTCACTTGAAATTTCAATTTTTGCGCCGCTTTTGGCCGCGATTGGTGCGCAGATTTCCTGAATATCTTTTGGCGGAAAAAGCTCTTTTGGGGAATAAATTGCAAAATCAATTCCGAGCTTTGCCGAGATAATCATAAGTGAGCGGGCAACATTGTTGCGACCGTCACCACAGAAAGCCCACTTTAACCCCTTGAGCTTTCCGAAATTTTCTTTGAGAGTCATGATGTCGGCGAGTGCCTGTGTAGGGTGGTAGTCGTCTGTAAGACCGTTGATTACAGGAACGCCAGAGAATTCGGCGAGCTGCTTTACATGCTCCTGCTTGAATCCACGGAATTCAATCGCACTAAACATGCGGCCAAGAACGCGGGCTGTGTCTTTGACGCTCTCCTTTCCGCCAAGCTGGATGTCCTGCGTTGACATGAAGACAGGATGGCCGCCTTCTTCTCCAAAAGCTGTCTCAAATGAAGAGCGTGTACGAGTTGAACGTTTTTCGAAAATGAGTGCTATTGTTTTGCCCAAAAATCGCTGATGGATTTCGCCTGCATGTGCTTGCTTTTTAACTAAAAATGCATAATCGAGGAATTGTAAAATTTCCTCCGGCTCATAATCAAGCCAAGTGAGGAGCGATCGCCCCTTAAATGGTGAATCAAATTTTTCTGCTTGAATCATAAAGTATTCTATAATTAAGATAATTTTTGGTCAACTGTTTCTATAAAAAGTATCTGTCTGAAGGCTTTAACTGGAAGCAGGCAGTGCAATAGGTAGCGAACGCCCCCGCGTGTGCGGGGGAAACTCACGAGGTGAGTTTTGAGCGAGTCTCGGCGAAATCTAAGATTTCGGCGCGCAGAACCGTAGGTTCAAGTCCGAAAGAAATATAGCGTACAAAAAAAATACCCACGCTATCAAATAACGTGGGTTCGTAATAGGTAGGGGCAATAGGTAGGGAGCGACCCCGCGTATGCGGGGGCAAAACTCACGAGGTGAGTTTTGAGCGAGTCTCGACGAAATCTAAGATTTTGGCGCGCAGAACCGTAGGTTCAAGTCCGTAAGAAATATAACGTATAAAAAAAGAACCCACGCTATCAAATAACGTGGGTTCGTAATAGGTAGGGGCAATAGGACTTGAACCTATGACATACGGAATATGAGTCCGGTGTTCTACCAGCTGGACTATGCCCCCAAAAGATGTATCTATTCTATGCAGAATACTGTATTGTGTCAATAGGAAAATCCAAAAAAAATGATTTTTTTTATTTTTTTTCTTCGGATTTTTCTGTTTTTGTGCTTTCTGCACCTTTGTCCCGTTTGATTTTCCTTGCTTCCTTGATGAATTCGTCTAAATTCTCAAAGTGACGGTAAACTGAGGCGAATCGAATATATGCTACTTTGTCGGTCTCGTAGAGACGTTCGAGGACTATTTCTCCAAGCTCAGAAGTTGCTATTTCACGATTAGTTTTTCCCTTCATGATTGCCTGATCTTCGATGTCGTTGAGAATATTTTCTTTTGTGTCGTATGAGACCGGTCGTTTTTCAAGAGCACGCTCAATTCCTTTTTCAAGCTTTGTTCGGTCATATGGCTGGCGTCGTCCGTCGCGCTTTACGACCATGAACGGCTTTTCTTCGATTCTTTCGTAGCTCGTGAACCGAAATCCGCAGCTGACGCATTCCCGGCGGCGGCGAATTGACTCACCGTTGGCCATTGTTCTTGATTCAAGTACCTTGTCGTCAAGGCTTCCGCAATATGGACATCTCATTTTTTTCCTCTTTATTAAATTCTACAAACTTCTGTTTTGAATTGCAAGGGATTTTTCATATCCCTCACGCATCGCGGCATGAAAAAGCTTTGGGAAGAGAAAAACTGCTTTTTTAAGAGATGATTTTCCTCCTCGTGATTGCCAGGCAAGCTCCAGTTTGTTCCAGAATGTCGAAATTCTCGGAATAAAACTTAGTGCAAGCGAAAGCGTGTCCGAGAGCGGAGCTGAGTCTTTTCTGGTGATGAACATTTCGATAGAAGAAAATCCGTCCTTGAACTGACCACGGCTTGTGGTCCTGTAGAAAATCGATGTGATTTCAAGAGATAGCGCAAGGTGCGCAAGAAGCGGAAGATATGTCAGGTTCGGAATAAAGACTTTTCGAAAATCCTTGAAAACTTCATCCCAGGTCGCGACAGGAAATGAAAGACTTGAAATATGAATTGAAAGATTAAGAATCAGTCCTGCCAAATATAGGAGAAAAACATATGCGAGAATCGGTTTTTGATCGGAGAAGATTTCTGATGGCCTGAATTTCAGGAAAATAGCTGAAAGAAGGATCAGAATCGGCCAAAGAACAAGGCAAATCTTTACAGGAAGATAAAAAGCGACTACCGCAAGCGCAAGAATCAGAAAAATCTTGAGTGCAGGAGGAAGCGAATGAAGAACGGTTTTTTGTGTTTTATAATGAAAGAACTGTGCGTTTTCCATTCTTTTTTATCTCCAAATCAAATCCTGAACGCTTTCGTATTTTGTAAGCGGATTTCGGATCGACCATTGCTCAAGCGGGAGTTTTATGGCGCCCTCGGGTTTTCCGTCATATACCAGCTTCCCTTTTTGGAGAATCAGGAAATGATCTGCGAGGGCGAGGCATTTTTCAAGCTCGTGAGTGAGAAGAATCACTGTTTTGCCCTCGGAGTGGAGTTGTGAAAGCAGATTGTTCACATCACAGACGGCCGGGTAATCGAGGTTTGCATAAGGTTCGTCAAAAATGATTATATCCCGCCTCATCGCAAGAATTGATGCCACTGCAAGACGGCGTTTTTCTCCGCCCGAAAGAAATTCTGCCGGAAAGTCAGCTTTTTCGAGGAGGCGTACATTTTTGAGAGCGGCTTCAACAAGGGACGGAATCTCTTTTTTGGGCGTTTTGAGATTTTTGAGCCCGACGGCAACATCTTCGCGCGGTGTGTCCCCGAGAATCTGCGTGCTCGCTTCCTGAAAGACAAGACCTGGCTTTGACGACACTTCGATTTTGCCTTCGCTCACTTTCATGAGACCCGAAATCAAGTTCATAAGAACGCTCTTTCCGCTTCCGTTAGCACCTGCAAGGATAGTAAGGCTTCCTTTTGCAATCTCAAAAGAAATATCCGTGAGTGCCTCAGAATATTTTGAGCCTGTAGTGGATAGAAATCGTTTAGTTACATTTTCAAGTTTTACAGCTGTTTCCATTTTTATTCAGTTGTCAGATAGCGAGCTGCGACCGGCCTTAAAGCGGCAATAAGCGGAATTGTGACTGCCCATTTTATCAAATCTCCCGGAATAAACGGTATGAACGTGAGTTTGAGCACGCTTTGGAATGTCTGTGGCTTTCCTTTTCCTGCCATAACATGCATGAACCATGGAATTCCCGGAAGATAGACGAGTGCATAAGCTATCAGAGAGAGAAGCGCGATTTTTGCAAGGAATTTTACGTCCTTTTTGTTCTCGCCGAATTTTGGCTTTCCGAGAGTCATCCCCAAAAAAAGGGAGCCGAGCGCATAGCCCCACATATAGCCGCCTGTTGGTCCCAAAATGATTGCAAGGCCTCCGTGAGCGTTCGCGAATACCGGGATTCCGACAGCTCCAAGAATCATCCATGTGAAAACTGAAAGAGAGCCATAGAATGTGCCCAAAATTCCTCCCGCAAGAATGCAGAACAGGTTCTGGACTGTGATTGGAACGCCACCGGGGAGCGGAATTGCGATTACGCAGCCAATGCTGATTAAAGCCGCAAAGACTGCTACAAAAACATATTTTCGTGATTTCAATTGTTAACCTCACTGATTAAAAATTGTTAACAATATTATATGTTCCAGTTGTTCCAGTCAATAGCAAAGGTCGTTTCGTAGTTTTTGCGGACAGAATCCCAGAGCTCATACCATGCGATTGAATGAGGAACGCGTGTTGTCGTGATTTTTTTGAGAGATTCTTCTTCTTGCAGCTTGCGTTTGACGGCGAAGAAGATATATGCGAATACAAGGAAAATCAGGGACCACGGAAGCCAGTCACCGTAGAGTGCGTAAATTGTCATCTTCCGTGCGAAAATCGGGACTTTGTATGATAGCGCGCCTTCTTCAAAAAGTGGAAGGTCGGCCAGAACCTTGCCTGTGGGATCGATTACGCATGTGTAGCCTGCGTTGGCAGAGCGGATTGTCGTGGTTCTGTATTCGATTGAGCGGTAATGGGCGACGACAAAATGCTGGATTTCGGAAGAGTTTTTTTTGGACCAGGAATCATTTGTGATATTTACAAAAACTTCGCTTCCAGAATGATAAAGCGCATGGCAGACTTCATGAGCTGAGTCATCAAAACAGATTGGTGTGGAGACAAAGACTGTTTTTTCTTTTTGGAGCTTGGAATCCTCGGCGAGCGAGTAGATTTTGAAATCTTCTTCCGGGTCGATGGAATTTTTGAGAGGAATTTCAAAAAGGACTGGTTTTTTGCCGGGCGTCCAGCCGTAAGAAAAGCCTATCATTTTTTTGATTATCTTTCGTATCGGTTCATATTGTCTGAATGGAATCAGTTCGGCGAACGGAACAAGATGCATTTTTGTGTATGAGCCTGAGAATTTGCCTTTTTTGTCAAATAGCAGTGCCGAATTTCCGAATTCATGCTTTTCGTTGTTGAAAACTTCCGGGCCTCCGATTATGAATGGAGTTTTGCTTTCACTAATGAATTTAATCAGAGGTTGTTCTGAAGGAATGAATTTATAGTAGAGTTCTGCGGCAGGAAACCTTTTGAGAAGGACCGCTTCGCTCCATACAACCAGATCACATGTTTCTGATGAATTTGAATATTCATCGAGTTTTTCCTGCGTGAGTTTTTGGGCGAGCAGAATATCTTCTTCTTCGTTCTCGCGCTTTGGGTTCCTGTTTTGCTGTACCAGGATTGTGTTCATTGTTTTTACTGGTGCACGCGGGCTTGAAAGACGGTAAGCTCCGTAAAGAACTGTTGCAATGAATAGGATCAATGCTGTTGCACAAGTTTTTTTGTATGAGTCGAAAATAATCCTTCCATAAACTGAATTTGAAATCCTGCCTAGAAGAAGTGTTCCTTCGCCGAGAATTGCGGAAAACAGGGCAAAAAGAAATGTGACTCCGTAAACTCCTGTTACATCGGCGATTTGTGTAACAAGCGGCCATTCGTATGCTGTCATGGAGAGCGTTCCCCATGGATAGGCAAGGAAGCCGGTTGACTTGCAGTATTCCCATATTACATAGACTGATGCGAACCAAAAAATCCTGAATGGCAGTTCAAAATGCAGCTTGCCGGAAGACAATTGAAGTTCCTGAGATTTTGTTGCGAAAAGAATCGGAAAGTAATATGCGAGCGAGAAAAAACCCTCGAAAAAGCCTGTTCCCAAGTCAGAGGCTCCCAGAGTGAAGATAGCGAATCCTGCGAAATTCCCAAGCCAGAAACTGGAGAGAAGATGCGTGACTGAACCGTGGATAAAGCAGAGAATGAATGCCTCTTTGTAACTTTTGCAGTTTCTGAGAACGATATAAAAAGGATAAAGCGCGAAAAGACCTATAAGCGGGGAGCCAAATTTAAGAAATTCGTTGGGAATTGCCATGGCTATGAGTAGTGTTGACAGGAGCGTACAAAAAATTTGTAAAATTCGAGACATTGTGTTATCATTCTATTAAGTTGCATTTAAAAAAGCAATTGATTGAAATATGCGGTGGGGGATTCTATGGATCTTGTAAAAGATATTCATAAGTCTGAATATGGTCAATTTCCGGATGTCGTAGTCTGCACGCCCGGAAGGTTTCATTTGATTGGTGAACACTCTTGGTTTTTCCGCGACAAAACTCTTTCAATGGGTGTTAACCTTCCTGTCTATGTCGCGGTTTCTTTCCGTGACGACGCTGCATTCCATTTTTATTTCCCGCAGCTAAAAGATCGCAAAAAGATTTCGATGCTCGGAATGAAATATCGCAAGGAAGACCGTTGGGCAAATTCCATAAAAGCCATGATTTACGGTTTCATTTCCGGGGGCTTTGAGATAAAGGGCATGAATTTCACGATTTATTCGGATATTCTGCCTTCTGCCGGCTTCGGAATCAACACCGCTATGAAGGTTGGTTCTGCGTATGCAATCAATGAGCTTCAAAAGCTTAATTGCGATGAGCCGCAGATTCTTCAGGCAATGGCAAGGGGCAATCTTCGGTTCCTTAATTCAAATCATTATCTTTCTGATATTCTTGCTGCCATTCATTCTGACAAAAAATCTCTTGTTCTTACCGACCATGCTACTAAATCCTGCCAGCTTCTTCCTTTTGATTATCCTGAGAAAAAAATCATTCTTGTAGATACAAAAGTTCCACGCGTGAACATCTGGAACGAAGAGATTATCCGTGAGCCTGAGAGCGCGCTTCTTTTGGGTGAATTAAAAGACCGCAAATCTTATGTGCGCGGAGGCTGGCGTTACGAGGAAAATCCTCATGAAGTCAACCTTGTTCTTTCGATTGCGCCGGAGATGATTCACAAAAAGCTCAACAGCATTATCAAAGAGCACCAGTTTGTGCTCGATGCCTGGGACGGGCTCGATAAAGGCTCGTTCGGCAAATTTGCCCGGGCTGTCAACCACAGTCATGAGAACATGCGAGATGAATACGAAATTTCATGTCCAGAAATTGACTGGGTATTAAAGCGGCTTTCAGAGATTAATCCTAATAATGATGATTCGCGCAATCCGTTCAATTGTGGCCGTATCACCGGAAAGGGCTTTGGTCGCTGTCTTTACGCGATTCTCGACGAAAAAGATGTCCCCGAGTTCAACAATAAGCTTTCAGAATTCACAAAAATCTTTGGATTCCGCACTTCAAGTCATATCGTGGAGCCTGCGGAAGGAGTTCATATTGTCTCTTAACCGCAAAAAAGTTCTTGTTACGAATGATGACGGGATCAATGGAGAAGGGCTGAAGGTTCTCGTTGATTCATTAAAAAAAGTGGCTGACGTTTACGTGCTTGCTCCGGATTCAAATCGTTCTGCAGTTTCAAGCAAAATCACGATGGGGCAGGCGTTTACTTTTCAGAAGCATGGGGAAGGTATTTTTTCTTGCAACGGAATGCCTGCCGATTGCGTAAACATTGGTTTGATTTCTTCTCTCTTTGGTGTAAAATTTGATGTCGTTGTTTCCGGAATAAATTCTGGGCCTAACATGGGAACCGATGTAGTTTATTCGGGCACTTGCGCGGCTGCTCGTCAGGCGGTTTTGAAAGGTGTTCCTGGAATTGCGGTGAGCCTTGAGTCAAAATATTTTGATTATGACAATGATGACGACGGATTCAATTTTAAGCCGCTCGCAGATTTCACTGCAAACAATCTTGATGAACTTATTTCTCTGTGTGATGGTGAGGTTTTTGTAAGTCTCAACGCTACATCTGCCGATAGTTATAAAGAAGCGGCTTTTGCTTCTCTCTGTATCCGTGATTATAGTGACAATTTTCCGGTAAAATCCGAGGGTGAGGATTTATTTTCGGGGCATTTCACAAGCGATGGACTTTCGGTGACAGGCGAGGCTGATTCTGATTATAATATCGCACGCAGCGGAAAAATAGCAATTTCGCTGATTTATGCCGAGCCAGTGATGAAAAGGCCGGAACGGAGCGTAAAATTTAAATTCTAAGATTGGCTGTTACGGGAGGGGCGTATGGCTGATAACAATATTCTCAACGAAGGAATCTCCATGTATCACAAGGGCGACTTTAATGGTGCGCTCGCATTTTTTCTTTCTTTACCAGAAGATTCCGAAATCAACAATATTGAGCTGGCTTATTACATTGGTTTGTGCTATGCAAAACTGGAGTATTATGATGACGCTCTTTTGTATTTGGAGCAGGTTGTCACTGGCGGACTCGAACTGGAGCGTGTTTTACAGTGCAGGTATGTGCTCGCTGTGATTTATGCTAACAGGGGGCGCAAAAAACTTGCTGAGTTTGAGCTGAATAAACTTCTGGAGTCTGGGTACAGGCCGGCTTCTGTTTATACCTCACTCGCTTATGTGGCATGGAAACAAAATGATGTGGACAGGTCCCTTGAATTTTACAAAAAAGCTATAGAACTTGAACCTGACAATCCTACGGCTCTCAACGGAATGGGCTATGTTCTTGCCTGTGAGAACCGCGACCTTACTAAGGCTCTTTCTTTCTGTAAACGAGCTTTGGACAAACGGCCTGATTCTGCGGCATGTATGGACAGCGTTGGTTGGGTTTATCTTAAGCTCGGTCTGATGAATGATGCTTTCAAGTATCTCACTCAGGCTCAGGAAAAGCTTCCTGATAACGAGGAGATTGCCGAGCATTTGAGAATAGCGCAAGAAAATTAGGAATTAGGAATTTGCAATGATATTTCAAGTTAAAAAGTATAAAAAAATATTTTCTGTTCTTCTCGTTTCTTGTTTGGGGGCGGCTTGTTTGTCCGCTCAGAGCGGTGCATTGAAAAGTGCGGGTGCTACTGAACGTTCTTCTATTGGAGCCAGGACCGCTGCTTCCGGTTTGGCCGAGCAGGAATTCCGTCGGGGCGTTCAGGCTTATTACCGAGGGGCTTTCAACGACTCAATCTTGCAGTTTGAGAAGGCACTTTCTTATCTTCCCGAAGAAAACGTGATTCTTGACTGGCTTGGCAAGGCTTATTACCGCTCAGGTGTTGAGGGTGCGGCTCTTGAGCACTGGCAGTATGCGGCCGGTGAGGGCTATGGCGGGCTTCTCTTGCAGAATCGTATCGAAATCGTTCGTGACAGACGTTTGCTTGCAGGTGCATCTCTGGAAAAGCCTGTGCGTTACACTGAATCTGGCAGCTATGCGGGCAAAAATCCAGAAGGAAATTTTGTTTTCAGCCAGCCGGTTTCTGTTTTGCCTAACAATGACGGAACTATGTGGGTTCTTTCCTATGGTTCTAACGAACTTCTTAAAATTGACCTCAACGGCCTTGTAATTGACCGAAACGGCGGATATTTCAACGGATTTGACCGTCCGATGGACTTGATTCGCCTTCACGACGGAAATCTTCTCGTGAGTGAATTTGCCGGTGACAGGCTCAGCCTTTTGGATTCAAAAGGAAGTTTTATAAAATTCATTGGCTCAAAAGGCGGTTCTGTGGGCAAAATGGTCGGTCCTCAGTACATTGCCGAGGATTCTGACGGAAACATTTATGTGAGCGATTTTGGAAACAGCCGTGTTGATGTTTTTGACGGTGAAGGAAATCCTCTTTTCTTCTTTGGAAACAAGAGCGATGATTTTCCGGGGCTGAAGGGACCGACTGGAATCGCAATTTACGAGAACAATGTTTTTGTTGCAGATTGTCTCACAGGTGCTGTCTACCGCTTCGATGTTTCTGGCAACTATCTTGGGCTTTTGTGCAAGAACAAGACTTTTAAAAAGCCCGAGTCGATGAAACGTTGGGGGCGCTATCTCGTTATTTGTGATAAAAATAAAGTTTATTCTATTGATACTGACACCGGCGCGCTTTTCGAGAATCTTTCTTCTGGAAATGCACCTTCACGGCTTACGAGCGCAGTTCCTGACATCAACGGGAATATTCTTGTAACTGATTTTTCTTCGAACGAAGTCTTTGTTATGGCTAAGCTTTCTGAGCTTGTCGGCGGTCTTTTCGTTCAGATTGAGCGCGTTATTTCTGATTCCTTCCCAAAAATCATGCTTGAAGTCAAAGTCGAGAATCGTTCACGTCAGAGCGTCGTCGGCCTCAAAGAAAATAATTTCTTCGTAACGGAAAACAAAAATCCAGTATTGAATTATAAGCTTGAGGGTGCTGCCTATGTGAATGATTATGCTGACATCACTCTTTTGATTGACCGTTCTGTTTCTTCTTCAAAATACGAGGAAAGCATGGAGAGTGCGGTTAAGGAACTTGCTGCTGCGATGAAAAACCGGGGTACTCTCAGAATCGTGAGCGCAGGGGCTGTTCCTTTGATTGAATATGAAGGTGCTCCGAGCGGGGCAAGCAATTTCAAGCTTAAGAATCTCAAAAATCCTGCCGCTGAAAATGTTTCTCTTGATGTTGCAATCAGAATGTGTTCGAACGCCCTGATTAATGCCGCGAAAAAGTGCGCGATTGTTTACATTGGTGATGGAAAAATTACGCAGGGGGCTTTTGACAAGTACGGTCTCAGCGATTTGACGGCTTACCTTAACAATAATGCAATTTCATTCGTTAATTTGCTTCTTTCGCAGGGGGCGGCTGAACCTGAGCTTAACTTTATCTGCGACCACACTGAGGGCGGTGCATATTATGTCTACCGTGACGAAGGTTTGGCTGGCATTGTCGATGACATTATTAACATTCCGAACGGAACTTACGTGCTTTCTTACGATTCCAGCCTTGCAACGGATTTCGGTCAGAGATATTTGCCAGTTGAGCTTGAAGCTTTCATTATGAACCGAAGCGGTCGTGATGAAACAGGCTATTTTGCTCCATTACAATAAGTTATGATATTTATTCACACTGCTGACTGGCATCTCGGCAATCAGATGCACGAAATTGACCGGCACGAGGAATCACAAAATTTCTTGCGCTGGCTCAAAAATCTTATAGTCGAAAAAAATGCCGAAACTCTCGTGGTTGCCGGTGATATTTTTGACACTGCAAATCCGAGCGTCGATGCCCGGAGGCTTTATTACACTTTTCTTGCTTCTCTTGTCGATACTTGCTGTAAAAATGTAATAATTGTCGGTGGAAACCATGATTCTGCCGTAATGCTTGACAGCGCGAAAGAATTGCTTGAGGTTCTGAATATCCGTGTTGTAGGCTCGATTAACAATCTTCTGCCTTCTCAAATGTGCTTTGAGCTTAAAGATTCTGGTGAAAATGTTTGCGGAATCTGCATGGCTGTTCCCTTTGTGAGGGAAGTGGAACTTCGTAATCTTCTTTCTGACGGTGAAAAATGTTCTGACGAGGAATTATATCTAAAAGTATATCAAAAATTATATACTCTCGTGTTTGAAGAAGCCGAAAAACTGCGTAATGGGCGGGCAATTCCTGTGATTGCCACGGGGCATTTGTATGCGAACGATTTGGAAGGCAGGCTTTCTGATAAAAAAGCAAATGAAAAGTGCGATGACGGCATGAAGGTCCTGGATGTTTTGGGAACTCTCGGAAATGTGCCGAGTTCTGTTTTTCCTTCTGTTGATTATGTCGCGCTCGGTCACATTCACTATTCTTCAGTGGTTGCAAAAAATCCTGCAATCCGATATTCAGGCTCACCGTTTGTTATGGGCTTTGACGAAGCAAACCGGCCGCACCATGTTTTGTGTGTTGAGCTTGAGAAGACTGGTGAAAAATCAAATCTGAATGTGGAAAAAATTGAAACACCTGAAACGAATTTATATAGAAGAATAAGCGGAACT
Organism: uncultured Spirochaetaceae bacterium; assembly: GCA_902785455.1. GTDB lineage: Bacteria > Spirochaetota > Spirochaetia > Treponematales > Treponemataceae > Treponema_D. The sequence goes on along the minus strand of CACZYY010000015.1, from coordinate 8,059 downwards.
TTGGCTGAAATCAAAGCGGAGCTTGAAGAACTTTCGGAAAAGTCAAAATCGGATAAAAATGCAGATAAAAACAAGCCTGTCTTTATCGAGCTTTGTTATAAACGTGAGCTTGGAGTGAGTGCGCAGGAGTTTTTGGCAGAGGCAATAAAATCTCTTCCGGAAAATGTAAATGTCGTAAGCTGGAAAATTGCTGATTCCGAAAAAATTCTTTCTTCTTCTTTTGATAAATTTGAGGCTTCTGAAATCAAAAATCTTGATGACAAAGAAATCTTCACGCAGCTGATCCTTTCAAAATCCGGCTTGAGTGCCGAAAGCGAGGAAGGAAAAGCCGCACTGGAGAAATTCCTGCCATTGTTTTTGCAGATGTGTGATTAGGCCGCTGCTGGAGAAGGCGTTCCGTTCGGATTGTCGTTTCCGTTGTCGTTCATGTCAATCAGCCACAAAAGCCTTTGAATCATTTGCGGTAAAATTTCGTGAATCAAAAAGGTCTCTCCGTTTGAGGAAGAGCTTGCGTTTCCTGTCATGTCGCTCATGAGCGGTGGAACAGCCCCAATCACAAATTCCGTTTCGGCTTCGGAATACTGCCTTTTTTGAAGCGGCGGGTTGTGCTTTGAAAGATATTCTTCTGGATAAAATTTGCAAGGCCTCCATACCTTTTCGCCTGTGCGAGAGCGGAAGCTTGATGCTCCGAAAAGCCTGCATATAAAAGCCCTTCCGCCGTAGACAGAACAGTGAAAAGGCGAATTTATGTTGAAGAGCCGGCATGTTCCGTCTTCATGCTGAAATGGAAATTCGCCCTGCGCGATTTTTCTTGCAGTGAATTCTTGATTTTCCAAAAGCCAGGCCGCCATGTAAAGCGCTTCACCTTCGATAATATCCGGCTCAAATCCATGGCAGCATGAGCCGCATCCGGATGGGCAGTTGAAATTGCTTTTTTTGTACCAGTCGTTTTGCTCTGATTCAATTCGTTCGTAGGAGCTTTCGATGCTCAAAAGTGTGTCGTAAACAGAAGTTCCCTCAAGTTTCCTTAAAATATTGGGGATTTTTGTCATGATGAGAAAGAATATCTTAAGCAGGAAGCAATTTCAAGATATTTCCCAAAAATTTAAGGTGTTTTTTCATTGATTTTTTTGCTATAATTCCTGCATGCGAATCACAAAACTCGAATTTGAAAATCTTAATTCCTTGAAAGGCAAATGGTCAATTGATTTTACGCACCCAGATTATGCCAGAAACCACGACATTTTTGTGATTCACGGACCCACAGGAAGCGGAAAAACCACTTTGCTCGACGCGATCACGCTGGCTCTTTACGGACGCACGCCACGTCTGGAAGCAATCAATAACGGTGAGGGCGGAAACGAGATTATGACTCGCGGAACAGGTTTCTGTCGTGCAGCAGTGACTTATTCGTGCAAAAAAGGCGTTTTTGTCTCTGAATTTGAGCAGAGGCGGGCAGGCGGAAAGTCCGAAGGAAATTTACAGAAAACTTCTTTTAAAATCACAAAAATTGACGGTGAAAAATCTGACCTGGGCGAACTTTTTTCGTCTCAAGAAGAAGTCGTTGCTTCTGGCAGCGGCGGTGCAAATTTTGAAAAAGAGACACAGAAAATAATTCAGCTTGATTACAAGCAGTTCTGCCGTTCGATAATGCTTGCTCAGGGCGAGTTCAGTGCATTTTTGGAAAGCAATGCTCGGGAACGAGCAGAAATTCTTGAAAAACTTACTGGAACAGAGCGATACCGTGCAATCGGCAAAAAAATCGCAGAGAAATTCAGCGAAATCAAAAAGAATTTTCAGCTGATGAAAAGTCAAAAGGAAGAAATTGAAAGCCTGATTCTGAGCGAAGATGATGAGAAAAAGACGGCTGCGAAAGAATCCGAGATTGAAAAAGAATTTTCTGAATCCGAAAAAAATCTTTCCCTGCTTGAAAAAGAGCTTTCTTTCTTTGATGAAATCGAAAAACTTAAAGGCGAAAGCGAAAATATAACTTTTGGTTTGACAGAATCCGAGAAAAAACTTTGTGCGGCACAGGAAAATGCGGCATCATTAAAAGAACAGCTTGAAAATGAGCAGAAAGATTTTGAAAATCAGCAAATATTATGGAAGCGTGTTCGTGAACTTGATGTAAAAATTACTTCCGAACAGAAAAATTTTATCGAAGCGAAAAACCGAAAATCTTCCGCGGAAAATGCTCTTTATGAAAGCGAGAAAAAAATTGCTTCCCTAACCGAAAAAATCGCAGGGCTTGAAACTTCACTTTCCGAAGTTGAAAAATATCTTTGTGAGAACAAAAATGACGCGAAAATCTCCGAGGCGGCGGCGAAAATCGGAGCCTTAAAGAATTCATTTAACCAGGCAAAAAATTCGGCTTCTTCTTTCCTAAAGCAAAAATCTTCGCTCGAAGCGGAACTTTCAAAAGTCATTCTGCAAAAAGAAGAATGTGAGGAAAAACTAAAAAAAATCGATGAGACGATAAAATCTTTTGTTTCGGGGGATGCGGTTTTTATCGTAAAAATTTTACAGGCTCAGCTCAGAGACGGAAATCCATGCCCTGTCTGCGGAAGCATATATCATTCTGGCGAAAATTGTGGGATTGAAGCAAAATCTTTTGACGAAAAGGAAATACTTGGCTCTGAACATGCGGTAAAAATCACTCAGGAAAGCTCAAACCTTACCAAAAAACGTGAGGAAATTGTCTCAAAAATCAATTCGTTTGCCGAAAAAATCAGTTCACTTGAAGCTGAAATCAAAAATACATGCGAAAATCTTTCTTCACAAAAAGAAAATTGCAAAAAAATTCTTGCGGAAATCAACGAGACTCTTTCAATCTGGCAAAAATCCGCTGACGAAGAAAATTTTGAGTCAGTGCTTTCGGAATTACGGATTCGTTTTCAAACCTGGAATCAAAAGACTGAGCTGCAAAAATCATTCACGAACGAAAAATCCGCAAAAATTGCCGAAAAAAATACGATTCAGGAAAATCTATCGGCTCAAAAAGAAAATCTTGAAAAGGCAAAGTCTGAATTCGAGCAGGAAAATCAGGTCCTCCAAAAACTTTCTGGCGAGCGTGAGGAGCTTTTCGGCTCAAAAAATGTAGATTCCGAAGAAAATCAAAAGAATCAGAAAATCACAGGCCTGAGAAAGAGCGTCGAGGCGGCGGAAAGGGAGCAGAATGAGGCAAAAGAAGAAAAAGCCGCGCTTCTTGCAAAAAAATCCCAGCTGGAGAAGCTTTTGTCCGAAAAAGAGGCTTCTCTTCAGAATCTTCTTGAAGAATCGGGAGCAAAAAATCCAAATAATAAGGAAGAAATTGTTACAAAACGAAATGAACTTCTTCTTCAAAAAGAAAATCTGAAGTCAAATCTGATTGATATTAAGACAAAAATTGCGACTAACGAGCAGAACAAGGAGCGTGCAAAAAAAATTCTTTCTGAATACGAAAAATTGCAGGCTGACTACGGAACCTGGGAGCAGATGAATAAATGGGCTGGAACTCGTGAAGGCGCGGATTTGTCGGTCTTTGTTCAGAGCCTTGCATTCAATTCGCTTCTGACGCTTGCAAACAACAATCTTTTCGGAATTACAAAACGTTACAGCGTAGTTCAAAAAGAGCCGTCTTCGCTTGAATTTGAAATTCAGGACATTTATTTTGAAAAGCCGCGTTCGGTCGTAAATCTAAGTGGCGGCGAGAAATTTCTGGTCAGTCTTTCTTTTGCGCTTGCAATCTCGGAATTCGCAAGCAAAAACGTTCGCGTAGACTCGCTTTTCCTGGACGAAGGATTTGGAACTTTGAGCGGAGAACTTCTGACAGAGGCAATCAATGCGCTCAAAAATCTCCAGAAGCAGGGAAAAATGCTTGGAATAATCACTCATGTTCAGGATGTGATTAATGAAATCGAGCAGAAAATCGAAGTGAAGCCAGTTTCCCTTGGTCACAGCGTGCTTTTGGGAAGCGGAATAAATTGATTTTTCTTCTTAACAAATTTTGAAAAAGTATGATATAATTAAAAAGTTACTACAACCTTGTCGTAAATATGGTCAGTTTTATGCATGAAAAGTGCGTTATTTTGATATTTTTTCAAAGATAATGTTACTATTTGGCTCAAATTTGTCCATATAATGATGAAAATTCAATCAAAATGCGTTCTGGAATGAGGCCGCGAAAAGGAGAATTTGATGAAATACGGTTTTTTTGATGATGAAGCTCGTGAGTACGTGATCACCCGCCCTGATACCCCAGCTCCATGGGCAAACTATCTTGGTTCGCCGGAGTATGGTGCTTTGATTTCTAATAATGCTGGCGGTTACAGCTTCGCAAAATCTGGTGCAAACGGCCGAATCTTGCGCTATGTTTTTAATAATTTTGACCAGCCAGGACGTTACATTTATATCCGCGATAACGAATCAAAAGATTTCTGGTCTGCTTCATGGCAGCCTGTCGGAAAGGACTTGAACAGCTACAAGAGCGAGTGCCGCCACGGTACGGCTTATACACGCATGCTCGCTGACTATTCTGACATTCATTCTGAGGCACTCTATTATGTTCCTCTCAACCAGTCTTATGAAGTCTGGAAGCTCAAGGTAAAGAACAATTCTTCAAAGACTCGCAAGCTTACAATCACAGGCTATGCTGAGTTCACAAACAACTCAAACTATGAGCAGGATCAGGTAAACCTTCAGTATTCTCTTTTCATTGGCCGCACATATTTCGACAAAAACCGTGTAGTTCATCAGGTTCATGGAAATCTTGCTGACATTGAAAAAGACAAAAAAGTCGATGAGAAAAACGTAACTGAGCGCGTTCTTGGTTTGGCAGGAAGCCCGGTTGCTTCTTACTGCGGTGACAAAGAAGAATTCATCGGCCGCTATCACTCTTATGCAAACCCAGTTGGAGTAGAGAACGGAGATCTTGGAAATCATCTTTCATACAACGAAAATTCATGCGGTGCTCTTTCAACTGTAATCGAACTCAAGGCTGGTGAAGAAAAATCAATCGCTTTCATCGTCGGCATGAAATACACTGACGAAGCTGGAAAAATCATCGATACATACAAAGATGTTGAAAAGACTTGTGAGAACGAGGTTTGCGAGCTCAAAAAATGGTGGCACGGCAAGTTCGAGAACTTCCAGGTCAACACACCAAGCAAAGAATTCAACACAATGATCAACACATGGAACGCTTACAACTGTTTCATGACATTCATCTGGTCTAGAGCCGCTTCATTCATCTACTGTGGTCTTCGAAACGGCTACGGCTACCGTGACACTGTTCAGGACATTCAGGGTGTTATCCACCTTGCTCCAGAGATGGCTGTTGAAAAAATCCGCTTCATGCTTTCAGCTCAGGTTGACAACGGCGGCGGTCTTCCACTCGTAAAATTCACACACAATGCAGGTCACGAGGATACTCCGGATGACGCTTCTTATGTAAAAGAGACTGGACATCCTGCTTACCGTGCAGACGATGCACTCTGGCTCTTCCCGACTGTATTCAAATATATCTCAGAGACAGGAAACTTGGCTTTCATTGACGAAGTAATTCCGTTCGCAAACAAAGATTCAGGTACTGTTTACGAGCACTTGAAGAGAGCAATCAACTTCTCTATGGAACGGCTCGGACCACACGGTTTGCCGGCAGGTCTTTATGCTGACTGGAACGACTGTCTCCGCCTCGGCAAAAACGGCGAGTCTTCTTTCGTTGCATTCCAGTATTACTACGCAATGACTGTAATCCGCCACTTCGCAGAGTACAAAAAGGACTCTGAATATATCGCATTCATCGACAAAAAACAGGCTGAGTTCAAAAAACTTCTCAACGATTTGTGCTGGAACGAAGACCGGTTCATCCGCGGCTTCACAGAAGCTGGTGAGACAATCGGTAAAAAAGGCGATCCAGAAGCAAATATGTGGCTCAACCCACAGAGCTGGTCAGTTATTTCCGGTTTTGCTTCAAAAGAGCAGGCAGAAAAGGCACTTGCTTCTGTTCAGAAACAGCTCAATACAGAGTATGGTGCTGTCCTCATGGATCCACCATACCACTCACACGCATTCGACGGCGCGCTCGCTGTAATTTACAACGCAGGTGTCAAAGAAAATGCCGGTATCTTCTCTCAGTCTCAGGGTTGGATTATCCTTGCAGAAGCTTTGAGCGGTCACGGTAAGGCTGCATTCCAGTATTTCATGGAGAATGCTCCTTCTGTACAGAACGAAAAAGCAGAAGTCCGAAGGCAAGCCCTCACTTCGGTCGAAGCCACGTTCACTGGCTTACAGGAACCGCTTCAACTGTAATGGTTGGTTGTGTTGAAGGTATCATGGGTATGCGCCCAGACTTCGGCGGCTTAAGAATCGCTCCTTCTATTCCTTCTGACTGGAAAGGCTTCTCAATCGAAAAGACTTTCCGCGGCAAAAAACTCAAGATTACAGTTGAGAACCCGAACGGAAAAGAAAGCGGCTTCTCAGAGTTCTACGTCAACGGCGAAAAGTTCGCAGACAACTACATTCCAGAAAGCAAACTCACTGCCGTAACAGAAGTTAAGTTGATAATGTAGGGAGCCGGTCGCCAAAGGCGAGGAAACTCACGAGGTGAGTTTCCAGGCGAGTCTCCAAGCAGCTAGGCTGCGAAGGCGCAGGGAGCCGGTCGCCAAAGGCGAGGAAACTCACGAGGTGAGTTTCCAGGCGAGTCTCCGAGCAGCTAGGCTGCGAAGGCGTAGGGAGCGACCCCGCTTACGAAAACACTCTGTTTGTGCTGCCGCGCAAGCGGCAAATGTATATAGTTACAAGCACAAACAGCGTGTAGCAGGCTAGCCTGCGGTTTCGATAAGCCGTTTTCACGACTGGAAGCCCGTTTTTTTGTTTTATCAGTTAAATCTTAATCGCCGATTCGGTTCAACGTAAAGTCATCGAATGTTCCCCACGCTTTTGCGTTCAGCTTTGTGCGGACTCCAAATGTGAGTGTGCCGTCGGTGATTTTTATGTTCTGGATTGTCGGCTTTTTCCAGTCCTTCCAGCCTGTTATCATGAACGGCTCTTTTTGCTCGCCATTCTTTGTTTTTGCGTACAATTCCATTGTTGATTCTTTTTTGGCATCTCCGCCTTGTGCAAAAACACTAAGCCTGTAAGTTCCGTTTTCGAGCCCAGTAAGTTCTTGTTCCACCGTGAAAGAAAAATTATCTGCGGCCCAAAAATGCAATGAAACATCACCTGAATGTGCGTCATCTGCTTTTTTCTGAAAGTCCGATGGATTTTTTTCACCATCAAATGTGATTTTCCAAACGGAAGTGTCTTCTTCTTCAAAACCTGAATTTTTTACGAAATTGAGCATTTTAACGCTTACATAAACTGTTGCTTCTGTACCGTCTTCAAGCTTCCCTGTGATTGCGTAGTCACCTTCTTTGTTTGTGTCGATTGAATTAACTTCTGCTTTGTTCCATTCAACACTTAGTTCTTTGTTTTTTGAACGGTCGTTGTAAATTACCGCAACATTTTCTGGAAGTGAAAGTGCTGAGCCAACGTTACAAGCAGAATATACGTCTGGAACAGCATCAACTTTGAGAGGAGCTGTTGAACCATATCTTAGATATTTGAAAACGTTCAGAGATGGGAGAGGGTGGCCTGTAAAATCGAAAAGCGCCTGATTATCCCATGAACATCCACCGTAATACAATCCTGCATCGTCCGGGTCATAATCTTTAGCATAACTTGTAGCCCAGCCGCTTCCATATTTTTCCCAGATTGGAGCATTAGCTTCACGATCACATTTTCCGACCGGAATCCAGACTCCTTCCCAATAGAATACGCCGCTTGCTCCTGCTTCAAATGATTTTGCGAATACATCTCGAACGCTCCATGCTTGCCCCTGAACTGTGGCCGGATAGCCTGGAACTGTATCGCCTTTTCCAGAAATGCTGTTTCCGAATCCGTCGCCATCTTCCGAAGTGTAGCAATAAGAAGTTTCTGCGATTATAACCGTTTTATTGTATTTTTCGCGGAGATTTTTGACTACATTCTGCATGTTTTGATAAGAGCCGTGCCAGAATGGATAATAAGAAAGTCCGAAAAT